>JAEDOO010000025.1 GCA_016301965.1 Lachnospiraceae bacterium
GGCTGCTGCACAATGCAACAGCCCCTTCATTCTCTACTTATTTACCCGGGAATTTGGCAGCCATTTCATCTACAAACTTTGCCATCTCCTCATGCGGATTGGAAATCACTGCAGTATAAAATACCTCGCAGGGCGGATTTTCCGCAACCGCATTCACTGCCGCATTCACTGCGGACAGATCACCTGCCATAAAAATAGTAACATGCCCACCACATTTGGTATTCCAGGTCTTAAAATATACATCGGAAGTCTTTACCATCTTATCTACACAGAGAATGGCATTGGAGCTTCCCAAAACTTCAACTAATCCGTAAGCTGCGTCTTTCATCACTCTTCTCCTTTGCCTTATTTATTAATGGTCATATGAAGCATGATCTCGGTATCCGGTGAGGGTGCCGGGATGATTACAGATTTTGTAATCGGAGATAAGCGCTTGGCAGCTTCCTCTGCAGCCTCCATAGCTGCTTTAATGTCGGATACGCGTCCGCGCAATTTTACACATGCTCCGCTTTTCAGACGGTTACGCTCAATACCTTCTACTTTGACATCTGCTGCCTTGACTGCTGCGTCGATTGCCACACAACAAACCAGATAGCTGTCCGCTTCGAATGCGCCTACTGCTGCGCCATTATATTCGCTCATAGCATCCTCCTGTATGTACACACACTACTTATGTGCAAAATTCTATCCTTATTATACTGATTTGCTGGCAAAAAAGCAATACCAGGTACCATAAATTTTCAGATTTCCGCGCATCCTAACGGCTTTTTCTTATGGGTTACAGCGCTTACAGGGTACATACCCCTGAGAGATCACTTCCTCTCTGGTACCAGTGAAATCTTTTCTGTTTTTCTTTTTAATATCATCAGCACTGGAACACCAGGGATAATGAAATTTCTTTGTATTCTTATTTAAAACGTAGTCCCGCTCTTCTTTCGCATTACCGCCATCCTGTTCAGCAGAGGTTTCTTCCTGCACCGCTGCCGTCACTACATTCTCCAAAGACTGATCTCCAGCTGCAGCCTTTGTTTCCTCCAAAGCATCTGCTGCGAAGACTTCCAGTTCCGAAGCTATACCCCGTACATTTTCTGTCTGGTCATCCTCAGCCAGCGCGCTGTCCCCGGTGGCATAGTCAATGGTTATTCCGGGCTGCACGTTATAACAATACACATGAAAACTCAGTGATTTTCCTCTGTCCTCCACGGAGGAGGCCTCTATCTCGACACCGGAAGCCACCAGATTGTCTCCCTCATACAGCGGTGTTACCCGGTAAAGTACATGATTCCCTGTATTATGTACATAATCCGCCACTTGATTTTCATAGGGCAGCATACCTTCCGTATTCAGATACCGAGTTCCGGTGATCAGATTCTCTGTGTTGGCATTCTCGCCGCTGAGCATATAAGCAATCAAATGGCAGCGGTTGTACAGATACTTTCCATCCACAAAATCGTATTTCACCGTATGCCATCCGGAGGGTTTTACCATACCGATGGCCCCTCTCTCCTCCGTAGGCATAATCTCCTCACCCACACAGGCGTAAGCTGCATGGCAGCGGCCCAGTTCATCCAGAGGGCTGTACTGTTCAAAAGCCTCCGTCGTATAGTCTTCCTCTGTAAATCCCGGCACATTCTGGTTGACTTCTATAGCTGCCTCGCCGCTGTACGCCGGTATTTCGCCCACAGACAGCGTCTGAATAGTCATATCCGGCGCTGCTTTTTCTGAATCCTTTGTCTGCTCCTGTAAAGCTGCCTCTTCCTGATCCTGCCCTTCTGCCTTTGAAACAGCAGACTTCTCTGCCTGATCCCCGGAAGACACTTCAAAAATAACACTGTCTTCTGCCTTATCAAGTTCTGGCTGATCGCTTTTTCCTGTCTGTCCGCCGAGACCTGCCGCAAACAGTATCAGCAGAAGTATACTCAATACGGCGTTTCTCTTCCCGTGTTTTCTCATTCGTTTTCCCATTTTTACCCCTCATTTCTTCAATTTCTCCTTGCACAGTATACCGCTTTTTTCTGTGCATGACTACCGGTTTATCCGTAGCGCAGAGAAAGACTTTTAAAGGATAGCGAGGTATTCCGCATAAAACGACCCATGAGGAGATTTTCACCGAAAGCGACAAGAAATCCCGGATCCAAGGGAGAAAGGATCCGGGATTTTTTGCTGTATGTATCATTCATCCAGAAGTGCTACCGCAACATCGTTGACATTGGTACCTGTCGGGCCGGTGATGATGAGTCCATCCGTGGCTTTTAAAGCATTGTAGGCATCGTTCTGGCGAAGAACCGTAAATACATCTATATTCTGTTTTTTGAGATATTCCATGGCAGAGCCGTCCACATAGCCGCCCGCCGCATCGGTGGGGCCGTCCGTTCCGTCACTTCCCACGGAAAAAACACAGGCATTGGGAATTCCTGCTATTCCGGGGGCTGCAGCCAGCGCCAGTTCCTGATTCCTGCCGCCTTTACCGGTGCCGGTCAGATGCACTACCGTCTCACCGCCGGCGATAAAGCAGCATCGTTTTCCTGATCTGGCATGGGTCTTAAGGATACTGGCCAGCATACTTCCGGCTTCCCGGGCCTCACAGCACAGTTCATCCGTAAGAAGTACCGTCTCGTATCCGAGTTCTTCAGCCGCATTCTGAGCCGCCCTGCACAGTTCCCGGACACTGCCTGTAATCTGTGTTGTCACATTAGACAGCGTCTTTGGTGTTTCCTGTTTCAGAAGCTCCTGAACCTGGGAAGACAGCTTCAGCTGATATTTCTCAGCAATCGCTTCCGCCTGTTCACAGGTAGAGGCATCCGGGTATGCCGGGCCTGAGGCGATCATGTCGAGGGGATCGCCCACAATATCGCTGAGAACGATGGCATATACCCGGGCGGGCATACAGGCCAGGGCAAAACGGCCGCCTTTTACCGCAGACAGACGTTTGCGGATCGTATTCATCTCCACAATGTCCGCGCCGCAGGCAAGCAGCTGTTTGGTGATATCCTGCAGCTCTTCTCCGGGAATCAGCGGTTTTTCAAACAGTGCGCTTCCTCCTCCGGAGAGAAGGAAGATCACAGTGTCGTATTCATCAAGACCGCTGACCTTTTCCAGTGCTTTTTCTGTCGCGTCAAAGCTGTTCTGATCCGGCACGGGATGACCTGCCTCATAGCATTCCACCCCGGGGATCTCTCCTTTGACATGCTCATACTTCGTGATCACAATACCGTCATCCACTTTTCCCAGGACACGGACCGCTGCAGCCGCCATCTGCCAGGCAGCTTTGCCGGCTGCCACCAGAACCGTGCGGCCGCCGTTGCCCTGGAACTGCTCCAGCGCTTTTTCCACGGCCCGGTCCGGCAGCACAGCGTTTAAGGAAGAATTTATGATCTTATCTGCATTCTGTCGTAAAGAACTCATTTTATTTATTCACCACATTGGTCGGCTGACCATCCAGGAAGGATTTAACATTATCCACGGTGATGTCCATAATTCTCTGGCGAGCCGCCTGTGCTGCCCAGGAAATATGGGGTGTGATCAGACAGTTTTTTGCGCTAAGCAGCGGGTTATCGCCCTTGATGGGCTCTGTGGAAACCACATCCAGACCGGCAGCATAAACCTTTCCACTGTTTAAAGCGTCTGCCAGATCCTGCTCTACCACCAGCTGGCCGCGGCTATTATTGATCAGGATAACGCCGTCTTTCATCTTGGCAATATTATCTTTGTTAATGATGCCTTCTGTGGACGGGAACAGCGGGCAGTGAAGGAAGATCACATCCGACTGTGCCAGCAGTGTATCCAGATCCACATACTCGGCCAGAGCACGTCCGGATTCTGTTTCATGGGCATCGTAGGCAAGAACCTTCATGTTCAGAGCATTCAGGATCTTTGCAGTGGACTGGCCGATACGGCCCAGGCCGATGATACCAGCAGTCTTTCCATACAGTTCGATCATCGGGAAATCCCAGAAGCACCAGTCATCGTTGTGCTCCCATCTGCCTTCTTTCACTGCTGCATCATGATGGGCGAAGTGAGAGCAGATCTCCAGCAGCAGGCCTACGGCATACTGTCCTACGATCTGCGTACCATAGGTAGGTACATTCATGACCGGAATACCTTTTTCTTTTGCATATGCATAATCAATAACGTTATATCCTGTAGCCAGAACAGCAACTGCCTTGATATTCGGGCAGGCATCAAAGGTTTCCTTTGTCAGCGGAGTTTTATTGGTGATAACGATATCTGCATCTCCGATTTTTTCACGGATCACCGGTGCGTCTACATAAGAAACGCGATCATAAACCACCAGTTCTCCCAATTTTCCAAGCTCGTCCCAGGAAAGATCTCCCGGATTTTCTGTGTAACCGTCAAGTACTACAATCTTCATACTATATCCCTTTCTTCAAATACGAATTAAAATACACCCTGCTCCATCATGGCTTCCGCTACACGCTCAAAGCCGGCGATGTTGGCTCCTGCAACAAGATTATAACCCAATCCATTGCGTTTTGCAGCATCCACTGAATTTTTATAGATAGTATTCATGATATTGTGAAGCTGAGCATCTACTTCCTCTTCTGTCCACACCAGACGTTCACTGTTCTGGCTCATCTCCAGAGCAGACGTAGCTACGCCGCCGGCGTTTACAGCCTTGGAAGGTGCTACAATAATATCTCCCTGATCCATCAGATAGCGAAGAGCTTCGTTGGTGGTGGGCATATTAGCTACTTCAATATAGTAACGGATATGGTTTTCCGCGATCATCTTTGCTTCTTTCAGATGAACATCATTCTGCATGGCAGACGGCATACAGATGTCTACCTTTACGCCCCAGGGCTTCTCTCCCGGGAAGAATTCCACGCCAAACTTATCTGCGTAATCCTGTACCTTGTTCCGTCCGGAGTTTCTCATGGTCACCAGATAAGCGATCTTTTCCGGTGTATTTACGCCGTCCGGATCGTATACATAGCCGTCCGGTCCGGAAAGTGTCACTACCTTGGCTCCCAGTTCTGTAGCTTTTTTGCAGATACCCCAGGTCACATTGCCGAAACCTGCGCAGGCGATGGTCTTTCCTTTGATATCCTGTCCGTCATCTTTCAGAACGTTCTCCAGATAGTAAACAGCGCCGTATCCGGTAGCTTCCGGGCGGATCAGGCTGCCGCCGTAGGAAAAGCCTTTTCCTGTCAGCACACCGTTCTCAAAATTACCTTTCAGTCGTCTGTATTCACCGAAAAGGTAGCCGATCTCTCTTCCGCCGCATCCCATATCGCCGGCGGGAACATCCACGTCCGGACCGATGTAGCGGTACAGTGCCTGCATAAAGCTCTGGCAGAAACGCATGATCTCGTTATCGCTCTTTCCGGTAGGATCAAAATCAGAACCGCCCTTGCCGCCGCCGATGGGAAGACCGGTCAGGCTGTTTTTGAAGGTCTGCTCAAAACCAAGGAATTTCATGATACTCGGTGTAACGTTGGGCTGGAAACGAAGTCCGCCCTTGTACGGTCCGATAGCGCCGTTGAACTGGCAGCGGTAACCTGTATTGGTGTGCCATTGTCCCTGATCATCCTGCCATGTCACGCGGAAGGTGAACATTCTCTCCGGCTCTACCATTCGATTCAGCAGATCTACTTTTTCATATTCCGGATGTCTCTCTACTACCGGTTCCAGAGAAGAAAGCACCTCTTCCACGGTCTGACAAAACTCCGGCTGTTCCGGATATTTGTTTTTCACACCTTCAATAACACTGCTGATATATGCGTTCATTGCTGTTTTTCCTCCTGAAGCAATCGCTTTTTTTAAATGTTTGTTTTTATCTGTTTCTCAGTTCTTCAAATGCTTTTGCCATTCTGTCCATAGCCTCTACAATGCGCTCATAGCTGCAGGCATAGGAAAGACGGACATAGCCTTCACCCTCAGTTCCGAAAGCGGACCCCGGAACACAGGCAACACCTGCATGATCCAGCAGGTAA
Source organism: Lachnospiraceae bacterium (assembly GCA_016301965.1). Lineage (GTDB taxonomy): Bacteria > Bacillota > Clostridia > Lachnospirales > Lachnospiraceae > UBA11957. The sequence goes on from JAEDOO010000025.1 coordinate 5,955, forward strand.
TCCGCTACCTCTGCGGATGTCATGCCAAGAGATTTAACATTAACGAAGATATAGAAGGCACCCTCCGGAACTTTGCAGCTGATGCCTTCCATGGCATTCAGTGCTTCCACGGCGTAGTTTCTTCTCTTTTCGTATTCCTTCACCATCATCTGTACATCCGGCTCAGCCTCCTCGAGAGCTACCACACCGGCGTCCTGCACGAAGGAAGCCGCGCAGGTATTGATATACTGATGTACGCGAACCAGGCCCTGGATCATCTCCACGGGAGCCGCACAGTAACCAAGTCTCCATCCGGTCATGGAATAGCATTTGGAAAATCCGTTCAGCGTGATGGTACGCTCTTTCATACCTGGAAGAGAAGCGATGCTGACATGCTTTGCTCCGCCGTAAACCAGTTTCTCATAGATCTCGTCGGCAACTACGATCAGGTCATGCTTCTTGGCGATCTCTGCCAGTTTTTCCAGTGTCTCGCGGCTCTGAACAGTACCTGTGGGATTTCCCGGTGTATTGATAACCATCATTTTGGTCTTGTCTGTGATCTTGCTTTCGATCTCATCCATATCGATCTGGTAGTTATTCTCTTCTTTCAGAGAATAGGTAACCGGAACGGCACCGAAGAAATGCGGTACATGGATGTAGTTGAGCCATACCGGATTCGGTACCAGGACTTCATCGCCCTTATTCAGGAAAGCTGCCATAGAGGCATATGTACCTTCACCTACACCGATGGTTACCAGAATCTCCTCCGGTTTGTACTCCACACCGTTCTCTTTTGTCAGCTTCTCTGCGATCGCCGCGCGAAGCTCCGGTGTTCCGTAATTTGATGTATAGAAAACACGGCCTTTTTCCAGGCTGTCAAAAGCTGCTTTTTTGATGACTTCCGGTGTGTCAAAATCCGGACGGCCGATCTCCATGTGGATAATGTCCCGGCCCTCTTTCTGCATTTTGTTTGCGCGCTCCATCATTACACGAATACCGGAAAACGGAAGTGCTTCCATTCTTTCAGCTGTCTGAAACATTTTAAATCTCCTCTCTGTAAAAACAATGTTCACTGGCAGGATACTTTTCCCTGTCTCTGGGCTCATTATATGCCAGCGAAATAATAAAGTAAAATGAATTAATTCTATTGAAATTATTTAATATTTAAATGATTTTAGGGTTCTGCTTTTTTCCGGCAAAGCCCCATACTGCGGCCTATATGCAGGGCAAAAGCAGACGCCTTCTGTTGTATATCCGGGAGCTCCATAATACTGCCCGGATGGTTCGCCGTTTCTGTCAGGGAAAAATTCCCCGGTAAGATAAAAGACTTATTCATATTCAGCCCGCCGATCAGCTGCTGCTGCAGAATATCCCCACCGCTGTAGCCCGATACGATCAGCGCAAACAGGCATTTGTCATCAAAGGGCTTCTTGCGAAACAAGGCGGTCAACCGGTTAATGAACGCAGTTAGATTAGCTCCCAGTGCATCGTTATAGTTTGGACACAAAAGCAGCAAACCGTCACAGTCCTCCAGGGCAGGATAGACCTCCTCCACCATAGGTCCGCCGTAAAAGCAGCTGGAATTGCTGCTGAAGTACATGCACATCTCGTAGGGACACCCCGCACAGTCCGGCACGGTACCGTTTCTGAGAGATATCTCCCTCACAGTGATCCCGGAGGGAAGATGAGACTTTACTTCCTGCCAGAGCTGCAGGGTGTTGGAGGTCTCGGGGTTACAGGAATGCACGCAGAGAAGCTTTGGCTCTTTGTATGCCGGTTTTTCAAAACCGGCCACCCGCTGTGCCAGATCTACTGCACTGCGGATATAGGCTTCATACAGCGAACACCGGAAATTTCCGGCAAGCACCTGATAATTTTTCAGGCTGCCCGTCCCTTCTGTCAGCGGACGGCCCACCAGCCAGCAGCCGGCTTCGTTCATCGTTCTGGCGATCTCCCTGCCTGTGGATTTTGTATAGTATTCATTTTCCCCATCCACGAGAATGCCGGCGACGCTGTCTTTCAGGCAGTCTTTATTTTCCCTGAGGGTTCCAAGCATTTCGTAAATCTTTAGATTAATGCCTGTCTCTCCCACACCGGCCGCAAACAAAAGGCGGACATTTTGCAGACAATTTTCACTGACGGCAGCTGACAGTTCTTCCACGGACCGGATGATGCGAGGGACATCTATTCCGGCCAGCGCCGCCGATAATACGGCTTCCAGCCGTTGTTCTTTCTCCTGCTGCGGTCGGATCACGATCAGTTCCATAGGATTTTCCTCAGACTTTCATACGAAGCTTCGAGCCGCGCAAACAGTTCATCCGGCAAAGGACAGATTTCCCATTCCATGCCGGCAGAGGTTTGCCGGTTTAAGGCGCCGAAGTACAAACCGTTTAGCCAGGCGGCACTGTATTGCCACTCGCCTTTGATCAGCGCCAGAATCGTCAGTACGGCGGAGGACATGGCCGGCGCCAGAAATGGTTTAAAGCCCAGCGCCCGCACCTCCATGTTGGCATTTACCGCCAGTTCTGTCAGCTTTCTCGAAATACTGTCATCGTAATGCTCAGGATCCGTACTGTTGGCAATGACCAGATCCTTTCCGTGGGGGCCAAAAGCCCGTCCCTCCTTCAGATACAGAGAAAATTCGGGAGATTTTTTCGCATAGTAAGCTGCCCTTGCGTTCATGACCCCCAATCCACAGCCTCGGATCTGATCCGGCGTCAGCTTACGGCCTGTAGCCTCCTGTTCTTCCTGTCCGGCTCTCAGCGCTGCCATGCACAAAAGATCCACAGGATCCGACACCACCACAAACAACCCGCAATAACCTGCCTTTGCCGCCATGCGCGCGTACAAAGCCACGATCTCTTTGTTGGCCTCGTATTGCGCCATACGTACATCACTGACTCTGCTGTCCAGTGCAGGCACATTTCTGGTGGCGCAGAACAAAAAGATATCACAGTCAAATATCTCCTCCTGGGAGATCATAGTTACCCGGGGTATACGTCTTCCTTCCGGCGGTGCCATGACCTGCGAAAGCTCCGTCTCCATCCGGTGACACTGGGCTTCATTGAGGTCATATAGACCAATGGACTCCACTGTCTCCTCTCCCAAAAGCGTAAGTCCCAGCGCCACATTTTGTCCCACATCACCCAGACCTGCCAGATGGATTCTCTTTCTGTCGTCAAATGTTTTACAGAGCCAGCAGGGATCTGTCTGCTTCTTTACCTTGTTTTCTTTCCGGGATGCTCCCAGATCCATGATCGTTTTCATTCACATCCTCCTTACGATGGAGCTGTTTTCAGCTCTGTTTTTTCATAGGTTGCTTGTATCGTTCAGTACCTTCACAGCTGCTACTGTTTTACACTGCCCTCTGCCTGGGCGGCTGATCCTTCCAGAACCGCCAGTCTCTGCAGGCGATCCAGCTCCTCTTCCAGAATCCGGGAGGGTGCCTGCTGCCGCCTCTGCCTGGTCACACCCAGGCCATCCGGATACCGGGGCTGCGCCACCGCTTCCCCGATTCTTTCCAGCGTCAGCTGCCTTTTGTACTGCTGCCTGTATTCTTTTTCCAGAGCCCGGCAGATATCCCGGGCATTTTCCAGGCAGACCCGGGACAGGGTGTAGAGAGACCCAAGGGATGCCTGTTTCAGGCAGGAGGGAATCTCATAGGGAAGTATAGTATTGACAGAAGGTATCGCCATCATCTGGCTGGCCTTATCCTCCGGGTTTTTGACTCCATCACCGCCAAGGAAGGGATACAGATCCGATTCAATGAGCCAGGATGACAGGTTTGGCACCGTGTACACAGCTTTTACATGGATATCCCGCAGTCTGGCCAGATCTTTCCCCTGGCCTGATATCACACCGGTGATCAATTCTGCGTCCCGGATGCCTTCCACTTCCAGATGGGAGGATATTTCTTCCATGCGATATCCATCATGGTACAGATCGTCCACCAGAAGCACCGGACGTCCAAAGGAACGGACGGTCCTGATCTGCACCGACAACGGTGCATAGCCGGGCAGCTGAGCTATGGCAAAGGAAGAAAGATTTTTCTCATACAGCTTTTCTGTCTCCAGCCCCTTGGTAACGGTATTGGGAATCTTTACGCCTTTCAATATCTTTCCGAAGGGCACGCACATCTTTCTGCCCAGCTGGAGAGAATTCCCGGGCTGTGGTGAGACCCGGTTTTCCTCTGTGACCAGCCGTATCAGACGGTAATTCAGTAGTTCGGAGGCAAAGCACAGGATCAGCCTCCCCGGATATGCCCCGGTCAGCGCCCGCAACAGGCGGATATGGCTGTTTCTTATGGCCAGCCTTACCTCCCGGCTGTCTGCCATGGACTCTTTAATGGCAGATGGTGTATCATAAAACAACACCAGCGGGTGACGCAGATCCAGAAGATACATGTGAGATATTTTCTCTATTTCAAGAAATCCATGAAGTTTCAGCACATCCTCATTTTCCCCCATATCCACACATAGGGCGAAGGAATACCCGTTTTCCTGGAAGTATTCCAGAATCTCATTCAACACCGTCAGCCTTCCATCATCGTATTCTGTGATCTCACCTTCAATCCGGGTGATCATGGCTGTCTTTCCCGAGATCAGGGATCGCAGCCGCTGTGCTTTCTCCAGAGAACCACATTCCTTCATCAAGTCCGAGACATCCACATCATGAAACTCTACGCCGGAGAACCGGTTTTCACCATTATACAGACCCATGCTCGCCGAACCCGCTTCCCGGCTTTCCATTATTACATCCACCGGTACGCATCTGGCGGTTTTCTTATAAATCGGCTCCATGGTGTACAATCCCAGCTGGTAAATATAATTCTGTACACTCTCATCCACCAGCCCCCGGATATCCCTTCCGGCATTGATATTTTCACGGATTCTGGTGGAGCTTACCTGCTCCAGTATGGGCGGCAGCTGCATATGCAGCTGTTCTCCCAGTATTTTCTGACGGCAGACGGCTTCTGTACGCTTCGCCTCTTCACTTTCCCCCTCCGCATTCCGGGAAAAGATCAGATGCGGGAAATGATGCACCGATCCTTTTGCAGGCTGAGCGCGATAGGCCGATGCATGCTTTACTACATCACTGCCCACCACCAGATGCACAGGCTCACCTCCGAAAATCTCGGACAGCCGCTGCATATCCTGAGGATTGGCAATATTTACCGGTATCTCCTCCGGGAACAGATACACCTCTTCCATATCCGCAGTAGACATGGCAATGATCTTTCTGCGCACCTCAAAAGGCTGGGGGTTTTTGGACCAGGAAAACTCATCCGCCGCCAGCCAGACGCGAAAGCCTCTTTCCCGTATATTTCTGACGATCTGCTTGTGACCCAGGGAAAAGGGATCAAAGGTCCCCGGAAAGAATGCGATGGGAAGCGCTCGTTCCTTAAGAGGATGGGTACCCCGGTCCGTAAGGTAATCGTTCAGGAAACGGTAAATCCGGTTCAGCGAAGCTCCGTTAAAATACACATACATGCCCAGCTTATCCCAATTCAGCAATGTGAGTATTTTCCGCGCAAGAGCAGAAAAATGCTTCTGTTTTTCTTCCTGAGAAAGCTGACTGGCGCCAAACAGGTCATGCCCGGTAATATAAAATGCCTCCTGCGCCACCTCATCCCGATAATCTGCCATACCGCTGCACAGGATCCCTTCCGTCTTTGCGATTTCCTGCCCGGAAAGCTCACCGGAACATTTTCCGAGAATTTTTCCCGCAGTTTCCAGTGCTGCGACAGCTGTACGAGTATAGGGTTTACAGCACAGACTGCGAAGCTGTCCAAGAATGTATTCCCGTTCCTGATGATCAAGAAGAGCAAACATCTCTCCCAGACAGGGAGGAATATACCGGGAAACCGCATACTCCTCGATCTCCAGAGCCCGGATCAGTTCCAGGACGATCTCATGACACTGGGTCTTTGAAAGAACCGGTATAATAGCCAGAAGATTCTCTGCCGCCTGCAGACGATTGACGATCTGCCCGGAAAACTGCAGCATGTGAAGAAGATGGGAGGCATACTGATACAGCTGTTCCGGGCTGTCACCCACACCCTGGCGCTTCCGAAGGATTTCCATATTGATAAATTTGTAGATCCAGGGGACCTCCGAGCGCTGATTTTCCATGTACAGATTGGTCATATCGTAATAGATCATGCCATGCTCACTGGGGATACCAAAGAACTCCCGGATTCGCGCTGCGAGAAACTGCACGCTGTACGGTTTTTTCTTAATCTCCGGAACAGTTTCTGTGAGAAGCAGATCCAGATTTTCTTCCGGTTTCCAGCCCTGTCTGAGCCACAACAGCAAAAATCTGAGTGCAGCCACCTGGCTCTCCTCTCCGTCTTTTCCCGGAAGTAAGCTGCAGGCAAACTCCGTCAGAACATGGACCTGCTCTCTGCTGCATTGCTCAAAAGCAATCTCCGCACTGCAGTCCATCAGAAAAAACAGAGTAAGAGAATCATACCTTCTGTGGCAGTGAGAAACAAACACGGCAAGGATTTGTTTCCCCTTCTCCTCATCCAGCTGTTTCAATAATGTCTGCAGCACCGTTTTCATGGCAAAGCCTGCAAACCGGCGTTCCTGTTGTGCTGCCTGTACTTCGGGATACAGCAGCCGCTTCAGAAAGCTCTCAAAAATATCGGTCATACTGCTGCCTGCCTGCGGCTCTGTATACCCCTCCGGTATTTCCTTGGTAAAATGGAGCTCGTAGCCTGCGATCAGGATAGCTGCAATTCTGGCCGCCTGCCGCCGGATGTCTCCGTCCCGGTGAGACAGCATATCAAACAGGAAGTCCAGAATGATCTCTTTCTGGTTCTGCGCCAGATAGGCGGAATATTCTTCGATGACCGTGAGGCAGGCCCGCACATGCCGCCAGTCTCTCTCCGACCGGATATTTTCCAGCAGGTTGATAAACTGCTCCTCCCTCGAGATCATATGCATGATGGCAAGATTGGACCGGATAGCAAGATACTTAAAACGACAGACAATCTCTTCCGACCGCATGACAGAAGCATATCCCTCCTTCGCCGGAGCTTTTGACGGAGAGATCAGATCCACAGCACAGCCCAGCGAAATCATATAGTCTTCAAAATCCTTCAGCTTTGCATACACCCGGGCATACCTTTTTTTCTTGGCGTCATCCACATTGTCCAGCTTGCCAAGAATCACATTGTAGGCATCATCCAGGCTCCAGAAACGGATATGTTCCTTTCTGTTTTCGTCATACACACTTTTTACCCGGAAATCCGCATAGATCAGAAGCAGACTCTCCGCGGACAGATTCTCAAGCTCCAGATCCCACACCGAATGGTTGGCGGCAATATCTCCGATGGTATCCAGATGTTTGTTTCTGCAATACTGATAGGTATAATAATAGTGAAGGTAGGGAACTCTTCTTCCCTCTTTGGGGCGGCAGCCGTATTTTCCCATGTCATGCATCAGGGCGGCACCGGACATCAGCCCCAGATCTACCGGCACATTTTTTTGTACCAGCTGTCTTGCCATATACATAGCCACATGGTGTACTCCGGCAATGTGCCCCAGCGTTTCATAGGGGGTACAGACCTGCGAAAGCCGCATAAACGCATACACTCTTTTTGCCCCGAAGCACTCCCTCAGCCTGTCGTATTCCTCCGGTATACTGCAGTACTGTGCCTCTTCTTCTTTCAGCAGTTCAAAATCCCTGCACGGATCAAAGGGTAATTCTATTCTCTCCCGTGCAAACAGCCCCGTCAGCACCCCGGTAAAAAAGTCCACTGCCCTGTCCGCTCCGGGAATCGTTTCCACAGTATAGTTTTCCGGAAAATATGCAGCCAGTAAGTAATGGAACGTATACTCCATCCATCCTTTCTCCGGCGTCTGTGGACACAGACTGTCCATATGCGGCTGACACAGGAAAAGAACCTGCGAAAGATCCACACCGTTTTCAGGAATCTCATATTCTCTGATGATGCTTTCACCACTCATTTTTATGTCCCCGTTTTTTATAAAAAGCTTAAAATGCAGAAGAAGGAATGCCTGTTTTGGCATTCCTTCCCCTTAAACGTTTCCCAGTTCGGTTTCCGGAATGCTCCGAAAATCGGTTTTCTATGATTCACTTTAGGAATTATAAACCTCTTTATCCAGCTCACCCTCTGTGGCATTTACGATTACGTTGACAGCAGCGTCACCGATAACATTCAGCGGAAGCAGAGACATCTCTACCGGACGGTTGATAGCCACTACAAGAGCATATCCCAGCAGACACAGATCGGATGTCCAGCCCATACCGGACAGAACGGTGAAGATCATGGTCGTACCGGCGATCGGGATAGCCGGTGTACCGGCTGCGGCACAGATGGATAACAGGGCCATAACGATCATGTTGGCCGGAGTTACCGGGATACCAGCTGCGGTAGCGATAAAGGTTACAGCAAACATGTGCATCATGGTTGTACCATTCATGTTGATGGTCATACCAGTAGGAAGAACAAAGCTTGTGATCTCATGAGAACATCCCAGCTCTTCCAGACATGTTTTGGTATTCAGCGGAAGAGTTGCTGCGGAGGAGTTTACGGAGAATCCAAAAACTCCGACCTTGGCCATCTTTTTCAGGAACTTCATAGGGTTCAGGCCTGTAATTACAAACACGCCCAACGGGTACAGTACACAGCAGGTAATCAGCAGTGTTGCCATTGCGGAAATAATATAGGCTGCTGCCGGTTTCAGATATTCCGCACCATAGATAGCAAAAGTTCTGGTAACCAGACAGAAGATAGCTACCGGACCAATCTTGTTGATCAGGAAATTCAGATACATCTGAATAATTTCATTTGCACTCTCAAATACCTTTTTCAGGGGAGCTGCTTTCTCTCCCAGTGCATTCATGCAGATACCGATGACAACAGCGGTAAATACAACGGCAAGAATACTGTTGTTGGTGCTGAATGCTGCAGTAATATTGTTCGGAACAGCGTTTACGATTACTGCCAGCGGATTAAATGCGTCAATGGTGCTGGCCTCACCCAGACCGTCCGCTACCAGAGTAACATTAAACAGTCCGGCAGACTTCACGATATAGGCCACGGTACAGGCGATCAATGCGCCTACTACATAGAAAGCAAAGAATCCAACCAGTGTCTTTCCTGCAATTCTTCCCAGCTTAGTAGAGTTGGAAATACTGCACAGTGCCAGACTCAGGGAAACCAGTACCAGCGGTACGATAGCTGCCTGCAGCCCTTTCATGAAAAGCTGACCGATGATATAGAAAATACCGATTGCCTTTACACCGTCTGCGTTCGTAATATCCTGGAACAGAATATCATTAATAGTTTTCCATGTGGCTTCACCACCGTTGCTGATCAGATTCTGACGGATCATCATGAAAATCAAACCGACAATAATACCGCCGACAAGCGATATGATCATTTTCTTTGCGATCGGCATCTGCTTTTTATTGTTGTCTTTCATTTTTTCTCTCCTCTGTTTACAGATTTTTCAAATCTGTTTTATGAACGCCATTAACGGAACGCTTTGATCTCAATATTTTCCTTCTTGAATGCCTCGGAAATTTTCTGAACAAAAGCAATCGCTTTGGGTCCATCTCCATGCACACAAAGAGTATCTCCCTTGATCTGCAGTTCTTTTCCGCTGTATCCCGTCACTTTGCCTTCCTTGATCATACGGATGCAGCGTTTGATTGCCTCGTCCTCATCCGTAATCATGGATCCTTCCAATTTTCTTCCTCTCAGAGAAAGATCATCTTCATATGCGCGGTCTGCAAAGATTTCACAGGCGGTACGAAGGCCGATTTTTTCTGCCTCTTCGCCCAGAACAGCGCCGGCGCAGTAATAAATGATGATGTCGGGATCGATTTCGTAACATGCCTCACAGATGGCTCTTGACAGCTGTCTGTCCGTCTGGCACATATTTCCCATGGCTCCATGCGGCGCAACATGGTGAATTTTGGTTCCATAGCTTGTGGTAAAAGCAGAAAGTGCTCCGATCTGGTATTTCACATAATTCTTTGCCTCGTCAAAGGACAGATACATTTTTCTTCTGCCGAAGCCAAGAAGATCCGGGAAGCTTGGATGTGCTCCTATCACAACCCCTCTCTCTGCAGCTATTCTGACTACGCGATCCATTACCATGGGATCACCTGCATGCCAGCCACATGCCACATTTGCTGCGGTAACATATTTTAAAATTTCCTCATCATCACCAAGTTTATATGAACCAAAGCTTTCGCCAATATCACTGTTCAGATCTACTGAATGCATATGATTTCCTCCTTGCGCTACAATTGTTGATTTGTATAACCGGTACCGATCTATATTGCATCTGTCAGGCTTTCTTGCGCGTCCGCAAATTCGAAAACCAACAGATGTAATCAGAATTAATTGTTCAGGGCTTCACTCAGCTGTTTCATTTCTTCCAGCTCCCTGATATATAACAGATGTGCCAGTTCCATACTGACATGTACAAAACGAACGGTCATTCCAGGCTTGGCCTGCGCAATCTTTGGAAGATCCACGGTAATGACTGTTCCGATTTTCGTATATCCGCCTACCGTCTGCCTGTCTGCCATCATGATGAACGGCTGTCCCGTGGTAGGCACCTGAATGGAACCAAAGGCGATTCCATCACTGATAATATTACCGTCCTTGATATGCTTTACCGGAACCTCACGCTCCAGCCTGCATCCCTGACGGTCTGACTGTGTAGTGACTTTGGCACTGTACCAGAAAAACTTTCTCTGTTCTTCTTTGGTAAAGGCATCCTCCTGAGGACCCAGAACTACCCTGAGCACCACCTCATCCGTTGGATATACGGGAACCGGCACATGCCTTTTTTCCATTCCCGGCAGCAGAGACTTCGGTGCTGTAAACTTAATGGTGTCCCCTTTTTGCAGGGCTCTGCCCTCATATCCGCCGAGTTTTTTCGCTGCCAGTGTGGATTTTGATCCCATCATCAGCGGTAAATCCAGACCGCCGGCAAAAGCAATATAGCCCCGGCAGCCGCCGCCCATGGCGAACCCGAACCGCAGCACATCCCCCGCATGTACGGCTACTGCCGCATACATCGGGATTTTTTCTCCGTTTATTGTCGGCTGCATATCACCGCCTGTTACGGCGATCACATTATCCTGATCAAAAACAAGCTCAGGTCCCTTAAAGGTAATTTCCAGTGCCCCTTCTCCCTGGGGATTCCCCACAAGAATGTTTGCTATGTGAAAAGCTCTGGCGTCCATCGGTCCTGACGGAGTAACGCCATACTGCTGATATCCAAATCTTCCCTCATCCTGTACTGTTGTAAAAGGACCGGGATCTTTTACCAGTATTCCCATATCTGACCTCCATACCTTCTGTGTGTATATCAAGCGGATCTTGTTTCTGCCGCGTTACTCTTCTATATGAACTTTAACTTTATAGGTACCGGCCTCATCCGCCCGCCGGATCTCATCATATTCTTTCTTTGTCACAGGTATGTAACGTACCCATTCTCCCGCGTGAACCAGGAAGGGATCTTCTTTTTTGTAGTCGCAGATCGTTACCGGAGTGGATCCGATCATATTCCAGCCACAGGGCTGCTCAAAAGGAATCAGATCGGAAAGATTCAGCTGTACCACCACAGACCGGGCGGGAATCTTCACTCTCGCCGTATCCCGGCGCTTAAAGGAAAAGGGTTCCTCAAATCTGGCGGAATAGGGGTGCCCCGGTGCAAATCCCAGCATATATACGTAATAATCGTGGGAAGAATGTTTCCGGATGATCTCCTCCACGGTGGTATGCTCCAGCTCTGCGCAAAGCTCCAGATCCGGTCCGGTCTCACCACCGTACAGGATCGGCACTTCACGAATGATTTTCTTTGTAGTTCCGATATCCTCCATGGTATCCAGACGCTGATAAATCATATCTGTCAGCCTGTCCGGACTGATCACTTCCGGACGATAGTGAATCATCAGGGACGCATAGGTGGGAACCATCTCGCGGATACCTTCCACCGGTCTCTTTTTCAATTCCTCATGCAGCATAAGGACTTTACGGTTTACCTCCAGACTGATCTCATCGCCCATCTGAACGGACAGTGCCTGATCGCCGGAAATCAAAATCTTAACATCCATCTTACCGTACCTCCGGTTCTTTGCCGTGCCTGTTTCCCGTCCAATAACTGTCAGTTTGTATCTGTTCAGTGCTTTCACAGATAAGTTTTTCTT
>JAEDOO010000163.1 GCA_016301965.1 Lachnospiraceae bacterium
CTGCGACCTCCTGGTCCCAAACCAGGCGCTCTAGCCAAGCTGAGCCACACCCCGACGTTAGGCGTACACCCCATCTTTGCTCAACGCAAGATGTATTATATTATGGGCATGTCTAAATGTCAACACTTTTTTCAAATTATTTCGTAAATATTTCCATCAATTTGACTTTCGGTGATTTCAAGCACGATATACGAAGGGTTGCGGCTGAACTGTCTGGGATAAGTCAGACTCCCGGGATTACAGAGCAATATTCCCTCCTGCCATTCAAGAACAGGTACATGACTGTGACCGAAACAAACGATCTCAGCCCCATGCATCCGTGCAGCTCTAAGAATTCCATCAAAGCCCTGACGTACCCCCTGACGATGTCCGTGTGTGATAAATATATGGTGTCCTTCAATATCGAACTCCACAAATGGAGGCAGCGATCCCCAAAAGTCACAGTTCCCCGAAACGATACAGCATGGTCCGGGTGTTTTGTTGCGGATATAATCGGCTCTTCCCTCGACATCACCGCAATGAATGATATAGTCTACCGGTTTTTCTTTCTCCCATACATCGTTAAAATTTGTATCATTTCCATGGGTGTCGCTGATCACCAATACTTTCATAATCGCGCCTCTTATCTTGTCTCATTTTGTTTATTGCGAATCATATCCTTTATTTTTCGCAGTGCCTTACCTCTGTGGCTGATGGCATTTTTCTGTTCCGGAGAAAGCTCGGCTGTAGTACAGCCATACTCCGGTACAAAAAAGATCGGATCGTAGCCAAAGCCGTTCTCTCCACTCTCTTTATAGCCAATGCGGCCCTCTATGGTCTCCCGTACTACCGCATGAGATCCGTCCGGAAATACGGCAGCTACCGCACATACAAAGCGGGCTGACCTCTTCTCATCCGGTACTCCTTCCAGACGATCAATGATATTCTGGTTTTTAATGCGGTAAGAAGTATCCTCTCCCATATATCTGGCGGAATAGATGCCCGGCTCTTTATTCAGCGCATCGACCTCCAGACCGGAATCATCCGCCAGCACAATATCCTCGCACTGACGGGCAATGGCGGATGCCTTGATCACTGCGTTTTCCTCAAAGCTGGTGCCGTCCTCCACGATATCGGCGGATATACCGGCTTCTTTCATGGATACGATCTCCATGCCCAGATCATCCATGATCTCATGGATCTCCCGCATTTTATTCTGATTACCTGTTGCAAATACGATTCTCATGGTATCTCCTTTACTGTCTGGCCGTACTTCTCCTGGGCGGCTTCGGCCCCATATACTGATAAAAATAGGTCTTCATCATACCGTTGTAGATCTTGCGGTTTTTGTCGGCTTTTTTTCCTATATAACGCTCTGCGTCTTCATAGCTGGTGATCAGATACATAGACCAGCTGTCCAGCGCACGGTAACGTTCACCGATCTCTCTGTATAATGCCGGAAGCTCTGCTTTCTCCGCAATGCGCTCACCGTAAGGCGGATTAAAAATAATAAATCCATATTTTTTCGGATGATGGAAATCCTGAATAGCTCTCTGCTGAAAATGGATCATACCATCCACCCCTGCCAGTCTGGCATTGGCTCTGGCGGCCTTGATCACCTCAGAATCTATATCATACCCCTGAATATCCACTTCGATATCCGTATGGACCCGTTCTCTGGCTTCCTCTAAGGCATCTTCCCAGCACTCCCTGGGAATCAGCTTCGTCCACTGCTGTGCAAGGAATTCCCGATGCATACCCGGCGCCATATCGGCTGCGATCATGGCCGCCTCGATGGGGAAGGTACCACTGCCGCACATGGGATCTACCAGGATCCGGTCCTTCTTCCAGGGTGTCAGCATGATCAGTGCCGCCGCCAGCGTCTCTGTGATAGGCGCTTTTGCCGTCATCTGACGGTATCCCCGCTTATGCAGAGAAACACCGGTGGTATCCAGTCCCACGGTCACGATATCGTTCATCAGCGTTACACGCAGGGGAAAAGATGGACCTGTTTCGGCAAACCAGTCCTTTTTGTAAACTTTTTTCAATCGCTCCACCATGGCTTTTTTCATGATGGACTGAATATCGGAAGGGCTGAACAGCTTACTCTTGACGGAATTGGCTTTGGCCACCCAGAACTTACCGTCTTCGGGAATGAATTTCTCCCAGGGCAAGGCTTTGGTGGCCTCAAACAGTTCGTCAAAAGTTTCTGCTTTAAACTCTCCTATTTTGATCAGAATGCGCTCTGTGGTGCGCAGAAATATATTGGCATAGGCTACGGCCTCTTCGTCGCCGATGAAGGTGACTTTTCCATTCTCAACTGAGGAAATTTCGTAGCCCAGATCAAGGATCTCTCTTTTTAATACTGCCTCCAGTCCAAAATGGCAGGGGGCGATCAGTTCCCAGTTTGTCATCTGTGTTCTCCTTTTTCGGTAGTTCTATTGTAACTGGGTGGGTGTGGTTCGTCAAGGCTCAGGATCCTGGGATCGGATATTTTCGAATGTAAGCCTGGATGCCGCCCTGGAGAGTGGATACATGATAGCCGCGCTGAGCCAGCATCAGGCCGGCAGCGGTGCTGGTGATACCCTGGTCGCAGTAAAGCAACAGATCTTTTTTTCGGAAGGGCGCAATTTTTCGAATCTGCTCGTAGGGAATATTGATAGCTCCTTCTATATGATATTTTCTGTAGTCCTTTTGGGAACGCAGATCGATCAGCATCATATCGGTATCGCGGGACATCTCATGCCATTCTTCTGGTGTAATGACCCGCAGGCTGCTCATGATTATTGTCCTTTTGTATCTGTTCTGAACAGTTACATCCTTTTTTCTATTATATGTACGACTTTGCTGTTTTGTTTCTTTTTCGACAAAGAAAGGTATTTTAACGATATCTGGCATTTGCAAAGTGAGAACGCAAAAAAGAGAAACAGCCGATAGGGGAGCTATCGACTGTTTCGAGGGGAGTATAAAAATTAATAAGGGGTTATTAATTGTAAAAAAAATACTTTGAAAGTAAGATTCTTTTTACAAGTTGCATTATATAACAAATTCAGGAAAAAAGCAATAACAATTATCTAACAATTATGTATATTGCCCATTCTTTTTGGCATACTAAGCTTGTAATCCAAAAAAACTTCATTATCGGAGGTATGCTATGACGAAAAATTACAGCAATAACACAAACAGCCGCACAAATTCAACCAACGAACGCAATACTACGTCTAAAAACAGCACCAGCAAAAATTCGCAGAACAAAAACTGCGGCACCCGATCTGCGCAGGATAAGAACAGCCAGTCTGACAGATCCAACAGCTACGGCGATTCTTATACGGATCTCGACTGATTCTGCGCACAGCTCTCCTTCCTTGGGAGAGCTGCTACATAGAAGGCCAAGTCAGCTTTACCAATGAAGGCCAAAATTTTTATTTAATTTTTCCCAAAAAAGTGTTGACATTTTCCATTTTAGGTAGTAGTATATCCATGTTGCTTGAAGCAAGCAATGTGTGCGTGTAGCTCAGCTGGATAGAGCACTTGGCTACGGACCAAGGTGTCGGGAGTTCGAATCTTCTCACGCACGTCTGAGACCGGAATTTCTGAGAAGAGATTCCGGTTTTTTATATGGTTTTATTGATCCCGTGTATCATTTTTGACCAGTACATTTTTCCTAAACACTCCTCTTCCATCAATTTC
>JAEDOO010000026.1 GCA_016301965.1 Lachnospiraceae bacterium
AATACAATACATTGGCCGGCGAATCCGGTTTGTAATCTATAGGCCAAAGTGATAAAATATAAGAAAAAGATGATAAATGCCGCCGTCTGTTCATAGACTGACATTATAATGTTTATGAATGGTTTTGCAGCAAACCATGATAGAAGGGGGAACATACGGATGAAACTGGAATTTATCGGTGCTGCCCATGAGGTTACGGGCAGCTGCCATTTTATTCACTGGCAGGACAAGAGTATTCTGGTGGACTGTGGTATGGAGCAGGGACCGGATATTTATGAGAATCAGGAAATTCCTGTGCAAGCTTCTGAGATTGACTATGTGTTTGTCACTCATGCGCATATTGATCATTCCGGACTTTTGCCGCTGCTGGCGAAGAAAGGTTTTAAGGGACAGATTTTTGCTACGGATGCCACCACGCAGCTGTGTCAGATCATGCTGAAGGATTCTGCCCATATCCAGGAGTTTGAGGCAGAGTGGAAAAACAGAAAAGGAAAACGTGCCGGCAATCCGCTGGTGGAGCCGATGTATACCATGGCGGACGCAGAGAAGGCGCTGACATTGTTTATCCCCTGCCCTTACAATGAACTACTGCAGATCACCGATGGTCTGAAAGTGCGTTTCCGGGATGCAGGTCATCTGTTGGGCTCAGCTTTTATTGAGCTATGGCTGACAGAAGGGGAAAAAGAGACAAAGCTGGTATTTTCCGGCGATCTGGGAAACGGCAACCGGCCGCTGATCAAAGATCCCGTATGGCCTACGGATGCGGATTATCTGATCATTGAATCTACGTATGGCAATAGAAATCATGAGGCCGTGCCGGACTATACCTTGCCCATGTCGGAGTTGCTGGAGAGAACGTTTGCGCGGGGCGGAAATGTAGTGATTCCTGCATTTTCCGTAGGCCGTACCCAGGAGATGCTGTATCATCTCCGCCGAATCAAGGAAAATAATATGGTGCATACCTGTCCGGATTTTGAGGTCTACGTCGACAGTCCCCTGGCGGTCGAGGCGACCACCGTATTTAACCGGAATGTACTGGAATGCTTCCGGGAAGAGTCTGTGGAAATGATCAAATGCGGAAAGAATCCAATCGGATTTGACGGCTTGAAGACTTCTCTTACCAGCGATGATTCCCGTGCCATAAACTTTGACCAGAAACCCAAGGTTATCATTTCTGCTTCCGGTATGTGTGAAGCCGGCCGTATCCGTCATCATCTGAAACACAATCTGTGGCGGAAAGAGTGCAGTATTCTGTTTGTCGGCTACCAGGTGCCGGGAACCCTGGGTTATAATCTGCTGCACGGCGCAAAGGAGGTGCGGCTGTTCGGTGAAAAAGTGCAGGTGAATGCGGAGATCGTCAATTTGCCGGGTATCAGCGGTCATGCGGACCGTGATCACCTGACAGAATGGGTAGGTCATATGCACAAGATGCCGAAGCGTATCTTTGTGGTTCACGGTGAAAATCAGGTTACGGACGAATTCGCTGCCCATCTGGCCGAGACTTTCCATGTGAATGCAACAGCTCCTTACAGCGGTGATATCTATGATTTGGACAGCGATCTCTGTGTATGCCAGGGAGACAGAAAGCCGGCAGAAGCCAGAAAGAAGAAAACGGCGAAAGCAGCGGCCACTGCCTTTGCGAAGCTTCTTGAGGCAGGCAACCGCCTGATCGCCATCATTCACAAAAATCAGGGACTGGCCAATAAGGATCTGGCCAAATTCACCAGCCAGATTCAGAGCTTGTGCGATAAATGGGACAGAACGGATTTGTAAAACAAAGATGATAGTAGAGTATGCGGAAAAACAGCTGGATCTATGAAACGGACTATGGCTGCTGGGAAAGAGCATCGGGCTAAGATGTGTGCAGGCCGTTTGACGAGGACGGCAGAAAATGACCGGAGGGGGTGTATATTCTTCCGGTCATTTTTTGCCTTTCCCTGCTCGTATGCCGTTTTTTAATCCATCAGTACGGTCACGTTATA
Organism: Lachnospiraceae bacterium; assembly: GCA_016301965.1. GTDB lineage: Bacteria > Bacillota > Clostridia > Lachnospirales > Lachnospiraceae > UBA11957. The sequence goes on from JAEDOO010000026.1 coordinate 1,983, forward strand.
TTCTTTCTTCCCGGCCACAAAAGGAACTACATTGCCGGAGACTGCATGTCCATCCACAGTCATTTCCCGTACACCCTTCTGTACACCGTCACCCACATGTACGTGTATATGGTACATTGCACCGCGATAATTTCTGTCAACGGTATAGTCTCCGAAACTTTCCGGTATGCAGGGGTCGATGGACAGGCCGTCGTATGTGGGCATAATACCGAGAATATACTGAGAAATATTGACAAACGTCCAGGCTGCGGTTCCGGTCAGCCAGCTGTTTTTTGCTTCGCCAAAACGGGGGGCATCGTCTCCTGCTACCATCTGAGAGTAAACATATGGTTCCGTGCGGTGCAGTTCGCTGAATTCTTCCGTATAGGCGGGGCAGGTTTTTTGGTAAATTTCAAAGGCGCGGTCACCCCGGCCGATCACAGTTTCAGCTATTGATACCCAGGGATTATTGTGACAGAAAATGCCGGCATTTTCCTTGTATCCCGGGGGATAGGAGCTGATTTCTCCAAGTTCCAGATGGTACCGGGTATAAGCCGGATTAAGAAGCTTGATACCATAACGGGTATCCAGCCGTTCTTTCACAGAATCAAGTGCTTTTTGGGCGAGCCCTTCTTTGACTCCGATACCGGCCAGGGAGCAGAAACCCTGTGGTTCAATGTAAATCTGACCTTCTTCACATTCGTGGGATCCTACTTTGCCGCCATAGGCATCGTAGGCACGTAAAAACCATTCACCGTCCCATCCGTAATCCAGAACAGCTTTGTATACCTGCCGGACTTCCTGTCTTGCCCGTGCTGCTTCGCTGCTCTGTCCATAGTGTTCGCAGATTGCGGCATATTCCTCACCATATTTCACAAACATTCCTGCAATAAAGACAGATTCGGCTACGGGTCCTTCACTGGGACCGCTGGTCTGGAAGGATTCTCCGGGGTGAGCCGAGAAACAGTTGAGATTCAGACAGTCATTCCAGTCTGCCCGTCCGATTAACGGAAGGCCATGGGGGCCTTTGTGGCTGACGGTAAAATCAAAAGAACGCTTCAGATGCTCCATCAGCGGAGCTTTTGTGGTTTCGTCATTGTTAAAGGGAACCATTTCATCAAGTATGGAAAAATCGCCGGTTTCCCGCAGATATGCACCGGTTCCGGCGATAAGCCAGAGCGGATCATCGTTAAAACCGCTGCCGATATCGGAGTTCCCCCGCTTGGTCAGCGGCTGATATTGATGGTACGCACTGCCATCTGCGAACTGGGTGGCGGCAATGTCCAGAATACGCTGTCTTGCCCGGTCGGGAATCAGGTGAACAAAGCCCAGAAGATCCTGACAGGAATCGCGAAAACCCATGCCACGTCCGATGCCGGACTCGAAATAAGACGCTGAACGGGACATATTGAAAGTAACCATACATTGATACTGGTTCCAGATGTTGACCATGCGATCCACCTTGTCATTGGAGGAGTGTACAGAATACCGGGAAAGAAGCTTTTCCCAGTAGGCTTTCAACTCGCAAAAAGCAGCATCCACGGCAGCGTCTGTGCTGTAACGGACGATCATATCCAGAGCAGGATCTTTTTTGATAATACCGGGTGCCTCCCATTTGTCTTCCTCGGGATTCTCGGCAAAACCAAGAAGAAAAATCAGTGTGCGGGATTCTCCGGGGTTCAGGGAAAAATCAATCTGATGGGAGGCAATGGGGGACCAGCCGCTGGCTACAGAATTGGTGCATTGCCCCTTTTCTACTGCCAGAGGATGTTCCGGACTGCGATACTCTCCGATAAAAGCATCCCGGCTGGTATCAAAAGCGTTGACAGCCGTATTCACTGCATAGAATGCAAAATGATTTCGGCGCTCCCGATATTCTGTCTTATGGTATATGACAGAATCTTTGATTTCCACTTCGCCGGTGCTTAAATTTCTCTGGAAATTTTTCATATCATCATCTGCATCCCACAGACACCATTCGACATAGGAAAACAGAGATAACTGTTTGGCCTGTGCAGAATGGTTGGTCAGCGTCAGCTGCTGGATCTCGCAGTTGTCTTTTACAGGAATGAATGTCAATAGAGAAGCCTCAACGTCCTGCAGAGAAGAGGTAAAGCGGCTGTAACCCAGACCATGACGGCATTCGTAACTGTCCAGTTCTGTTTTGACAGGCTGCCAGCCCGGATTCCATACGGTATCTCCGTCCTTGATATATATATATTTTCCATTGGTGTCCGCAGGGATGTTATTGTAACGATAACGGGTGAGGCGGAGCAGTCGGGCGTCACGACAGAAAGTGTATCCGCCGCAGGTGTTGGAAATAAGGGTGAAGAACTCACCGCAGCCCAGATAATTGATCCAGGGAAGGGGAGTACGGGGTGTGGTGATAACATATTCTTTGTTCTGGTCATCAAAATAACCGTATTTCATAAGAAGTATCCTCCTGTATGACAAAGTGAGCGAAAACGTTTTAGGAATTCGCGGGATAAAAGCTACCTTTATTCTATGATTAAAATTATACTAGGGAGGGGGTGAAAAAGTAAATTATAAATAATGCACATATATTGCAAACGAAAATTAAACATAATAAACAAAAATCACAAATGGAACAAAATACTTATTGAACTAAAAGAAAAAGTGATGTATATTTGAAATACGAAAACGATTAAGAAAAACAATATTCACAAAATGGGAACGGTAAAGGGATATGGTATCGCTAAAGGACATATCGGAGGCATGTAACGTGTCTGTGGCTACTGTCAGCAAAGCTTTGAACAATCAAAGTGACATCAGTGAAAAAACAAAAGCCAGGATACAGAAGGTGGCCAAGGAAATGGGATATTATCCTAACTCAGCCGCCAAAGCGCTCAAAACGAACAGAACCTGGAATCTGGGTGTGCTGTTTGCGGATGAGGCGCAGAGCGGTCTGACACATGACTATTTTGCTAATGTACTGGACAGTTTTAAGAGGACAGCGGAGCAGAGAGGTTACGATATAACATTTATCAATTGCTGTAAAACAAGAGAAAATAAAATGACCTATCTGGAGCACACAAAATACAGGGGTTTTGACGGTGTTGTGATTGCCTGTATTGATTTCAGTGATCCGGAGGTGGTTGAACTGGTAAACAGCAAAATACCTGTGGTTACTATCGACCATATGTTTAACAATGCAACGGCAATTGTATCCGATAATATCCAGGGTATGAAAGATCTGGTAAACTGTGTTCTGCAAAGAGGACATACGAAGATTGCCTATATCCACGGATCGGATTCAGCGGTAACCAAAAATCGTCTCACTTCTTTTTATAAAACAACGCAGGAGGCGGGAATTGATATCCCGGATGAATATATCAGGGAGGCCGCCTACAGAAGTGTGGAGGAAGCATACGAGAGGACTCGGGAACTTCTGGCATTGAAAGACAGACCTACCTGTATTCTGTATCCGGATGATGTGGCCGGATTTGGCGGTATCAAAGCCATCAAGGAGGCCGGATACACTATTCCCCGGGATATTTCCATTGCCGGATATGACGGCATACGTTTTGGACAATATCTGACGCCGCCATTAACGACACTGGAACAGGATACGGAAAAGATCGGAAAAGAAGCGGCAAATGAGCTGATTCAGCTCATTGAGAATCCCAAGACAACCGGCATACGTCGGGTGGTTGTGGAAGGAAAGGTCAGACCGGGAGGCACGGTAAAACTTCTTTCCGCAGAGTAAAGGAAACAGAAAAATAAAATATAAACTCAATTTCAAGGAGGAAAAAACTATGAAAAAGAAAAGCGTATTGGCAGTATTGCTGGCATCGGCAATGGCTCTGTCTATGACCGCCTGCGGCGGATCATCATCGGCAGCTGAAAGCAAGGCTGAACCGTCTGCTCCGGCAGAAGCATCCGCATCTGCGGCTGTATCAGAGGCACCGGAAGCATCCGCAGCAGAAGAGAGTGAAGCAGAAGCGCCTGCGGAAGAAAATGCAGTACCGGATAATGAGATAACCGGTGATCCCAGTGCTGATAACGCATTTGTGATCTGGGCATGGAATACGGACTTTGTAACATTGGAAGATCTGCTGGTGCAGAAATATCCGGAGTTAAAGGATCGTCTGGTATTTGTTAACTGCGGCGGTTCCGGTTATTATCAGGACAAGATCGATGCTCTTTTGACAGATCCGTCCAATGATCTGTATCCGGATATGATGCTTCTGGAAGTCGGTTATGTGCAGAAATATGTTCAGTCTGATTATCTGATGAGCCTGGCTGACCTGGGCATCACTGAGGCTGATACGAAGGATCAGTTTGCCTACAACATTGCTTTGGGATCTGACGCAGCCGGCGTGCAGAAAGCTTCTTTCTGGCAGGCTACACCGGGATGTATTCAGGTTCGTGCAGATCTGGCAGAGAAATATCTTGGAACAACCGATCAGGCAGAACTGGAAAAGACCTTCTCCAGCTGGGATTCCATTCTGGAAGCTGCAAAGACCGTTAACGAAGCTTCCGGCGGAAAAGTTAAACTGTTCTCCGGATATGATGATCTGAAATATATTTATCTGAATGGCTCCCGTAAGGTTGGCTGGTACGATGACAACGATGTGATCCAGATGGATGAGGCTATGGCTGAGTACATGGATTACGCAAAAGAGCTGTATGATCAGGATCTGACCTTCAACACCACTATGTGGGGAACTGACTGGGCTGCACTGAAAGATGGCGACGGAGAGACTTCTGAAGCATGTATCGCCTTCTCCGGATGCCCATGGTACACCTATTGGTGCCTGACAGATACCTGGAACAATAATACGATCCTTGTAGATGCACCGGTACAGTTCTACTGGGGCGGCACAGGTCTGGCTGCAACTGCAGAATGCAGCGACAAAGATGTGGCAGCACAGATCATTAAAGCCTGCACCTGTGATGCTGAATTTATGACAGAGATCTACAAAGCCAATGGCGATTTCGTAAACAATCAGTCTGCTATCAAAACTATCGTTGCTGATGGTATCAAAGGAACTTCCACCTTTACATTGTATGGCGATCAGAGCATTCCGGAGTTCTTCTCCACAAGAGGACAGGGCGTTGACGTATCTCTCGTAAAAGCTGAAGATATGACGATTAACGAAACATTGTTCCCGGCAGCGGTTACCTCCTACGCAACGGGTGAGGTAGATAAAGATACAGCTATCCAGAACTTTAAGAATTCTGTGCATGATACTTATTCTTATCTGAAGGTGGAGTAATATAGCAAAAAAAGGACATAGGCTGTAATGTCTTAGGATGAAAAGGCAGAGCGCCTTTCCACGGCAATTGGATTACCGTTCGTGAGACAGTAATGAAAGAATATGCCCGGAGAGGACGCTCTGCCTTTTGGCTGTCAGGAGTGAGGTGAGTGTAAAAAATGACTGGAAGTAATAAGGAACCACAGAGCAAAAAAAGACGGAAAGTGAGTTATTCGAAATACGGTTATATGTTTATAGCTCCGTTTTTCATTGTATATATTATTTTTTCTCTGTGGCCGATGCTGAATACATTTTATTACAGTATGTTTGAGTATACGACCCGTAATCTGCGCACAACTATCGAATTTGCGGGGTTGAAAAATTATCTGAATATACTGGGAATTGCCGAGGGTGAAAAAGGATATTTCCTGACGTATATGGGAAATACGCTGAGATTGTGGGCGTTCAATTTTATTCCGCAGATTCTGCTCAGCCTTCTTGCGGCGGCCTGGCTGACCAGCCGCAGAGTCAAAGTAAGAGGAAAAGGATTGTTTAAGGTAATTTTTTATATGCCGAACATTATTACCGCGGCATCCATCTCATTGCTGTTCTGCGCATTACTGAGTAAATATGGTCCGATCATGTCCACTCTCCGCAATATGGGACTGATTTCCGGAAACACAGATATTATGCTGAGTAAATGGGGTACGGGACTTTCCATTTCTCTGATCCAGACATGGATGTGGTTTGGAAATACCATGCTGCTTCTGATCGCGGGAATTATCGGTATCAGTCCGGAAATCTACGAGGCAGCGGAACTGGACGGGGCATCGGGCTGGCAGCAGTTTAAATCCATCACGCTTCCTCTTTTGAAACCGGTGATGCTGTATGTGTTTGTCACTTCGTCTATCGGTGGACTGCAGCTCTTTGATATACCCGCACTGTTTAATGTGGGACAGGGAACCGGATATATGGGAGGACCAAATGATACGTCCACAACGGTTACCATGTATATCATGCGCCTTCATACCACGGATACAGGAAGAGCGGCTGCGGTATCAGTATTGTTGTTCATCTGTACATTGATCATCAGCCTGATTTTCTTTGCAACAATGAGAAATAAAGACAACGGATCAGGTCCGGTGAAAGGAGGAAAATGACATGGCTAGAGCAACAGCTGTAAAAACCAAAACAGAAGCTGTGAGAAGCGCCAGAATCCTTCGTATGATCGTGATGATCCTTCTGGCTGTTATTTGCGTAGCTCCTTTCTATCTGATGTTTGTCAATGCCACACGTACTTCCGACCAGGTGCAAAGCGGCATATCCTTCTGGTTTGGCAGCAATCTGATGCAAAATATCAAAAATTTCCAGAAGGCACAGAATGGTCTGGGTATCACCATATTTAAGAGTATGATCAACTCTTTTAAGGTTTCTTTACCTTATACGCTTCTGTCTGTGTATTTTTCTGCGGCAACGGCATATGGCATACACAACTATGAGTTTAAAGGGAAAAAGTTTGCCTGGGCTTTTATTATGGCGGTAATGATGGTTCCCACTCAGGTATATTCCATAGGATATTATCAGTTTATGCTGAAACTGAATCTGTTGGATACGTATTGGCCGTTGATCATTCCGGGTATTACGACACCGGCGGTGATTTTCTTCATGAAGCAATATATGGAAAGCGCACTTTCCTCAGAATTGATTGAGGCGGCGAGAATTGATGGATCCGGTGAATTCAGAACTTTTAACCGAATCGTTATCCCGCTGATGAAACCAGCAATTGCCACACAGGCAATTTTCCAGTTTGTAGCCAGTTGGAACAACCTCTTTATGCCGACTCTGATCATCAGCAGTTCAGAGAAAAAGACGCTGACTATGTTTGTGCAGATGCTGACCAGCGAATCGTTCCGTACGGATTACGGTGTCGTATTCCTGGGACTCGCGATCACGATTATGCCGATGCTGGTGATGTATCTGATTTTCTCCCGGTTCATTGTTGAGGGGGTTTCCCTTGGCGGTGTAAAAGGGTGAGGTTTGCGGTTCGTTTGGTGAGGACGGACGGCAGAAAATGACCGGAGGGGTGTGTATATTTTCCGGCAAACAAGCGCAACGCTTCGGCGAACTAAATGCTAACTCCGACTAATGCGCTCAGGAAGAGCCTTCGCGCATAAGTCTGCGTAAGCATTGGATTTCGCCTCCGCTAAGGGCGCGCTTTGATCAGTTTGCCGGAAAATATACACACCCCTCCGGTCATTTTCTGCCTGTCCTTGGTGGAATATAGTTGGCTGCGGGAGGTTGTAGCCTGCTGTTGAACCACTGCCTCATACTGTAGATGACAGATGAGTCGGGGGCCGGGAGGGTCTCTCTCTCCACAAAAACCTTTTCGGCGGACGGTTTTAGGAAAAAGGAAATCCACCGCTTACGCAGACTTATGCGCGAAGGCATTCATGAGCGCATTAGTCGGAGTTAGCGGTTAGTTCCTTTTTCCGTTGTCCGCAGGTTTTGCGGAGAGAGAGACCCTCCCGGTTCCCGACTCATCGTCCGTTCCCCAAAAAAATCTCTTGACGAACTTTCAAGGGTGTGTATAATAAGTTAAATGACAAGACACATAAATTGACACATGACATTGTAAAAGTAAAGAGGAGAAACATATGAAAGAATTCCTGAAGAAAAAGAACATCATATTCTCAGCCAAACGCTACGGTATTGATGCGCTGGGAGCCATGGCGCAGGGCCTGTTCTGTACGCTTCTGATCGGTACGATCCTGAATACCCTGGGCACCCAGTTCCACATCGGATTTCTGGCAAATCCCATCTGCCAGGTAGGTGAGACAGGATACACCATCGGTGGTCTGGCATCTGCTATGGTAGGTCCGGCTATGGCTGCAGCCATCGGCTATGCGCTGCAGGCCCCGCCCCTGGTTCTGTTTTCGCTGATTCCCGTAGGATATGCCACAAATATCCTCGGCGGCGCAGGCGGCCCTCTGGCTGTTCTGGTAGTGGCCATCGTAGCCAGTGAGTTTGGTAAGCTGGTCTCCAAAGAGACAAAGATTGATATTATTGTAACACCGATCGTGACCATTTTAGTAGGATGCGGTCTTGCGTATCTGGTGGCATCGCCTATCGGAAAAGCAGCTTCTGCCGTGGGTCAGGTAATCATGTGGGCCACAGAGCTTCAGCCCTTCCTGATGGGCATTCTGGTTTCCGTCATCGTAGGTATCGCCCTGACACTGCCGATTTCCAGTGCCGCTATCTGTGCGGCTCTGTCTCTGACCGGTCTGGCCGGAGGTGCTGCTGTGGCAGGATGCTGCGCCCAGATGATCGGCTTTGCGGTAATGAGCTTTAAAGAAAATAAAGTTGGCGGTCTGGTAGCTCAGGGTATCGGTACATCCATGCTGCAGATGGGTAATATCGTAAAGAATCCTAAAATCTGGATCCCGCCGACCCTGACCTCCGCTATTACAGGACCTGTCGCCACCTGCATTTTCAAAATGCGCATGGACGGTGCGGCAGTTTCTTCCGGTATGGGTACATGCGGTCTGGTAGGACAGATCGGTGTATATACCGGCTGGGTAAACGACATTGCTGAGGGCACCAAAGCAGCCATCACAGCTTTTGACTGGATTGGCCTGGTGCTGATCTGTTTCGTGCTTCCGGCAGTTCTGACCTGGATTTTTGGCGAATTTTTCCGCAAAAAAGGCTGGATTAAAGAAAATGATTTAAAACTGGATCTTTGATGTGATATACTACTGCATATAGCAGTAAAGGAAGAGATTCGTTATGACAGGTGCGGACAGAAGACAGCAGATTATCAGAACTATAGAACAGGCAAAAAAACCGGTACCGGCCAAAGATCTGGCTTCGGCTTATCAGGTGAGCCGTCAGGTCATCGTTCAGGACATTGCCCTGATCCGGGCTGCGGGGTATGATATATTATCTACAAACCGGGGATATATTCTGACAAAGCCCGGAAGAGTGACCCGGGTATTCAAAGTCAGCCATACGGATGAACAGATCGAAGAAGAGCTTTGTGCTATCGTGGATCTGGGGGCAGAGGTGCTGAATGTGATGGTACACCACAAAGTGTACGGCACTATGGAAGCACCGCTCCACATCACGTCCAGAAAGACAGTTCGTCAGTTTATGGATGATATCAACAGCGGAAAATCCAGTCCGCTCAAAAATATTACCTCTAATTATCATTACCACACGATTTCCGCAGACAGCGAGAAAACATTGGATGAAGTGGAAGAGGTATTGGACCGCAAGGGTTTTCTGGTCCGTTCGTAGATAGAGAATAACGTGGATGGGCAGTTGTGAAATGGCAACTGCCTTTTTTTTGATGGTCATATTCATAAAATCTTAATAGGATGCCCTGTTTCTTCTTAATCACTACCTGTAGTACAATAGACACAGCAAAGGGGGAGATACTTATGGCAAACATATTGATCTGTGACGATGAAAAAGATATCGTCAATGCGTTAAAAATATACCTTTCGGATCCGGAATATACGTTGTTTACAGCGGAAAACGGAGAGCAGGCACTGTGGACCATTGAGGAAAATGAGATTCATCTGGTACTTCTGGATATCATGATGCCTGTAATGGATGGCATCACAGCCATGGCAAAGATCCGAGAGATCAGTAACGTTCCGGTGATTCTTCTGACGGCCAAAAGCGAGGACAGTGATAAGATCCTGGGATTGAATGTGGGTGCGGATGATTATATCACCAAGCCCTTTAATCCTCTGGAGGTTTCTGCCCGGGTACGTTCCCAGCTTAGACGGTATCTGAAGCTTGGCAGCGGCATTGCGGAGGTAGATACCTACACCATCGGCGGCATAGAGATGAAAGACAGCAGCAAAGAAGTCACGGTGGACGGCAACCCGGTGGCACTGACACCCAAGGAATATGATATCCTGAAGCTTCTGATGGCTAATCCGGGAAAGGTGTACTCGCCGAAAGAAATATATACATTAGTATGGAAAGAAAAGCCCATCGGCTCTGATAATACGGTGGCAGTGCATATCCGGCATCTGCGGGAAAAGATCGAGATCAATCCGGCGGAGCCCCGCTATATCAAGGTGATCTTTGGTAAGGGCTATAAGATGGAGAAAGGACGTGAACTATGAGAAGATTTTTCAGAACTGCGGTAGGCAAGACAGTCCTGTTCATGCTGACGATGGTAGCCGGTGTGGCGGCGGTGGCCTCTGCGGTGGGGATTGCCTTTATGGCAGGTGGAAATGTATATTCCCGTACACAGCAGCAGGTATATGATGACCTCATAGAGAATATGATGATTCAGGACGGAAGAATGATTTTGGAGAACCATCTGTTTGCAGCTGACACTGATAATCTGGACATGGGAAATCTGGAGTATGAGTTTCTGGATGGACAGCAAAAAGTTATAGCGTCATCTCAGAAGCAGGATACATCCTGGGATCACTCGTATTATTACAGAGTAGAGACCGATGGAGAAAGCTTTGATTATTACTATGATCCTGAGGGAAAAGCGAAAGCAGAAGCTGCCCTGTATGACGCTTCGATAGATGAAAGAAAGCAACTGGGCGCCGATTACCTGAAGTCTAAGGAGAAGCAACAGAATACGGTGGATTCTGCTGTGTCAGAGGTGTCTCAGGAAGATACGGAAAAAACAGTGGCATCGAAGTTGGTTGAAGGGGATGATACAGGATCGGAGGATTTGGAAGATTCAGAACCGAGGCCGAGTACATCAGAAACAGCTGAATCCGAAGTGGTCGGAGAAGGATTTACGGAAGAGGACGAAGATTACCAGAACGAAGGTACCTGGGGAGAAGTTACCTGGTACACGCTGCACTGCAGCCTGAAGGCAGATCTTCCGGAGGAGGACAAATATGCCTGGACAGCCACGGCGGTGGATATTGCCTACGAGCTTCGTTACGGTGTTTATGTGATCCTTCTCGTTTCTCTGGCTGTGTTGGTGCTCAGCTTTGTCGGCCTGATGAGTGTGGCCGGGCGAAGACCGGATACGGAGGAGGTACATGCGGGTCTGCTGCATAAAGTACCTTCGGATGTATTGCTGGCGGCGGATGCTACGATTGCCATGCTTCCACTGGCAGTAACGGTGAATATCGGTTCCGGCGAGCACATTGTTTATGTGATTCTTAATACCATAAGCGGCCTGTTTTGCTGTGGTGTCTGTCTGGGGGTTTGCATGAGTCTGGCGGCCCGCATCAAGCAGCGTACGCTGATAAAAAACAGTCTGATTGGCATGCTGTGCCGTCTATGTTGGCGGGGCATACGCTTCGTGTTCGGATGGATAAAAAAGATGTGGCAGAATCTGAATGGACTGATGAGGACACTTCCCTTTGCCCGGCGTGTGACCGCAATCTATGCGGCAGTGACGCTGATTGAGTTTGTCCTTCTTTTGGCAGGCGTGTATCTGCCCATATGGTTTATCCTGCATCTGGTGCTGCTGCCGCTGATCCTGTTTACTGCCATGACGCTGCAGAAGCTGAAGAAAGCAGGAGAGGCTCTGGCTGCCGGTAATCTGACCTATCATACCGACACAGAGAAGATGTACGGCGATTTGAAAGAACACGGGGAAAATCTGAACAGCATTGCCTCCGGTATGGCCATCGCCGTAGAGGAACGTCTGAAAAGTGAACGGATGAAGACGGAGCTGATTACGAATGTCTCTCATGACATTAAGACACCACTGACCTCTATCATAAATTATGCCACTCTGATCGGCGCGGAGCCCTGTGAAAACGAGAAAATCACAGAATATGCCGATGTGCTGGTGCGCCAGTCTGAACGATTGAAACGTCTCATTGAGGATCTGGTGGAGGCTTCCAAAGCGTCCAGCGGCAACCTGGAGGTAAACATGTCTCCCTGTGACGCGGCGGTATTCATCTCCCAGGCCGGAGGAGAGTATGAGGAGAAGCTCAAAAAAGCCGGACTGACCCTGGTGACAAAACAGCCGGAGCAAGAGGTGCGCATCATGGCCGATGGCCGTCGCATGTGGCGTATTTTTGACAACCTGATGAACAATATCTGCAAATACGCCCAGAGCGGCACCCGGGTCTATCTAACACTGGAGGTAATTGGGTCAAATGCCGTATTTTCCTTTAAAAATACGTCCCGGGATGAGCTGAATGTCTCACCGGATGAACTGATGGAACGATTTGTCCGCGGGGATGCGTCCCGAAATACAGAAGGAAACGGACTGGGATTGTCCATTGCCAAAAGCATGGCTCAGCTGCAGGGCGGAACGCTGGAAATTTCTACCGACGCGGATCTGTTCCGGGCGATTCTCAGCTTTCCCATAGTGCAAAGCGGATCTGTAGCCCTGTAAAATATCGTTTTCGCAAAGATAAAATACAAAAGAAAACAGACACATTCGTGAAAATGTCCGATTTTCACGAATGTGTCTGTTTTGGTTTAATTAGAAAGTATTTGGAGATTCAATAAAGTAACAATCAACAGAGATTTTTAGCAATAAAAAAATCGAAGTGACAGGATTTGAACCTGCGACCTCTGCGTCCCGAACGCAGCGCTCTACCAAACTGAGCCACACTTCGATGTTTGTGTGATGTTGTCTCACAACATTGATTATTATATACGGGTACATTGCATTTGTCAACAAGTTTTTTAAAATTTTGAAAATAAATTTTACCGTATTTCACATATAAAAAATGCAGATTTACACTGTTAAATGTACGTCAGGCACAGGGCAAAAAGACGACTGTGCCTGACGAGAAACCAAATATTTTAAGGGAGGGCAAATTATAATGCATCAATAAAGCGGAGGAATGCTTCCCGACCCTCTGCCGTACATTTATAGACACCGGCATCTTCGAGAATACGGACAAAGACAGTACCGATCTCCTGTTTCAGGATATCCCAGCCATTTTCCTCGGTGAAGGCGGGATATTTCGGCAGAAATTCGTTGACCCAGTCGCTGTGTTTTGCCAGCTCAGGATAATTGTTAATGTCCTCACCCTTTACGAGGCAGTTCTTTAACTGTTCCATCTCCTGTTTCAGGCGGGACGGCAGTACAGCCAGACCCATAACCTCGATCAGGCCGATATTTTCTTTCTTGATATGATGCCACTGGGCATGGGGATGATACAGCCCCAGCGGATGCTCCTCGGTGGTAAGGTTGTTTCTGAGAACCAGATCCAGCTCAAACAGGCCGTCTTTCTTGCGGGCAATAGGCGTGATCGTGTTATGCGGCTCTCCGTCGGTTTCCGCCAGAATGCAGGCGGCTTCATCCGTATATCCGCGCCAGCAGTCCAGAATGTGCGTAGCCAGATCTACCAGACGCTTGTCCTCTTTATGACGGATACGGATCACAGACAGCGGCCATTTCACGATGCCTGCCTCTACATCCTCATAACCCGGAATTGTCACAGATTTTTCTATGGGAGCCGTTTCCATGGCAAAGGTATAGTGTCCGCCCTGGAAATGGTCGTGACTTAAAATAGAACCGCCTACGATGGGAAGATCCGCATTGGAGCCCAGGAAGTAGTGGGGGAACTGTTTGACAAAATCAAACAGCTTCACAAAGGTGGCACGCTCGATCTTCATCGGTGTATGCAGGCTGTTGAAAACGATGCAGTGCTCGTTGTAATACACATACGGAGAATACTGGAAACCCCAGGGCGTATCGTTAATGGTGATCGGGATGATCCTGTGATTCTCTCGGGCCGGATGATTCATGCGGCCGGCATAGCCTTCGTTTTCCATACACAGCTGGCATTTGGGATAGCTGCTGGATTTGGCCAGCTTGGCGGCAGCAATGGCTTTGGGATCCTTTTCCGGCTTGGACAGGTTGATGGTGATATCAATAGCGCCATACTCGGAATCCACTTTCCAGCGCATATCCCGCTTAATGCGGTAGCGGCGGATGTAGTCGCTGTCCTGGCTGAGTTTGTAGAAATACTCAGTAGCCTTTTCAGGAGACTCAGCATACAGGCGGGAGAACTCTGCCTGCACCTGTGCCGGGCGGGGCACCAGGCAGTTCATGAGCCGTGTATCAAATAAGTCGCGGCTGACAATATTGTCTTCAATCAGTCCACGGCGGACAGCTTCGTCAAGAAGCTCTTTTAACGTTTCTTCCAGATCGATCTCTTCCGGCAGAGTTTCCGGTTCTGTATAGTCATCTTCTTTCATACAATCCAGCAGAAGATTGGTGGCATAGATCTTTTCGCATTCCGGCAGCAGTCCGCAGCGGATACCATAGGCTACCAGCCGTGCAATAGCGTTATTCAACATATGTTTTCCTCCATTCATAATCATAGCAATCAGCTCAGTTTGTGGGCACCGTCGCCGATATCCACGATATAGAATTCGGCTTTGTGACCGGTAGCTTTCTCATAAGCCGGTCCGATTTTCTCTGTGAAAGTGTCAATGGCATCATTCTTTACGATACTTACGGTACAGCCGCCAAAACCGCCGCCGGTGATACGGGATCCCAGTACGCCAGGAATCTCCCAGGCCAGAGAAGCCAGAAGATCAGTTTCCTCACAGGAGGTCTCATAATCATCCCGCAGAGAAACGTGGGAAGCGTTGATCAGTCGGCCAAATTCCTCCAGGTTGCCGGCATTTAAGGCTTCCACGGCGCGGATGGTGCGCTGGTTTTCATATACGGCGTGTTTGGCACGTTTCTGGCAGATGGGATCGGTAATGGCGTCTTTGTATTTCTCGAACTGTTCCTCATTCAGATCTCCCAGCGTCTGAATATCTACAACGGTCTGCAGCATTTTTAAGGCTTCTTCACATTCTCTTCTTCTGTCATTGTAGGCGGAGGAAACCAGACTGTGTTTTACCTTGCTGTTGGTGATAACGATGCGGGCATCAGACAGCTTCACGGGAGCGTAGGTGTAATTTAAGGTTGCTGTATCCAGGAAAATCGCATTGTCCTGTTTACCCATGGCGGAAGCAAACTGATCCATGATGCCGCAGTTCATACCGTTGAAATTGTTTTCGGAATACTGACCGATCAGTGCCAGATCCTGCATGGTCAGATCCTCAAAACCGAAGGTGTCCTTCAGCATCAGGCCTGTCAGCACTTCCAGAGAAGCAGAAGAGGAAAGGCCGGAACCATTGGGGATGTCTCCGTAGATCAGGATATCCATACCGCAGGGAATATTGTATCCGCGTTTTTCAAAGGCCCACATAACACCCTTCGGATAGTTGGTCCAACCGGCTTCTTTGTCCGGTGTCAGATCGTCCAGCGAAGTTTCAACGATGCCCGGAAAGTTTGCGGAATAAAAGCGGATTACGCGATCATCTCTGGTGGTGATGGCACCATAGGTACCGATGGTCAGTGCGCAGGGAAATACATGGCCACCGTTGTAATCGGTATGTTCACCGATCAGATTTACGCGGCCGGGGGCGAAGTAGATCTCCGGTTTTTTATCGGCACCGAAGGTTAACTGAAATAACTGATGCATTTTTTCTGCTGTCATAGTGTGTTCCCTTTCTTTTTTGATTTTAATGATTGGTAGCTGTCAAGTTGTTAAACAGTTACATTGTTTGCTGTTAAGGTTTTCCGATACATGAATGATGACATATTTTGTACATATGCTTTACGTTTTACTGTAATTTCATTATAATGAGAGAAAAATGATCTCACAACAATTATATTGCATAATGTTTGAACTATATTGAGAAACGAAAGGTCAAAATATTGATACTGCCATGTTCAGGCTGATTTTGCTGA
>JAEDOO010000164.1 GCA_016301965.1 Lachnospiraceae bacterium
CGCCTTTACGGAACCAGCCGCTTTCCGGATCACTGGTACTGCATTTCTGCGTTTTAATCCCTTCTGTAATTTTTCTTCATACCAAAGGGCCTGTTCATGTGCAACTCTTTTTCGCATTTTTTTGCTGTTTGCACATGCTTTCACATGAGTAGAATCCACAAAGATCTGATCGGTATCCACCAGTTTAAATTTCATGCAGTCTTCTAATATTTTCGCAAAGATCTGCTCAAAAAGATCTGTGTCCTTAAAACGGCGGGTGTAGTTTTTCCCAAAGGTTGAAAAATGAGGGACAGGGTCCAGCATGTCTAATCCGAGGAACCATCTGTAAGCAACGTTTACTTCTATCTCTTTGATGGTCTGCCTCATACTTTTGATTCCATAAAGATATTGAATGAAGGGAATCTTAATCAGCATGACAGGGTCCATACTGGGCCTTCCGTTATCAGGGCAGAATTTTTCTTCTACAAGCTCATATATAAAAGTCCAGTCAATGGCTTTATCAATTAAACGCAGCATATGGTTTTGGGGAACCATATCATCCATACAGAGCATTATCATCTGTTCCCTTTTTTATCTGAATTTTTTGTCATCATAAAAAACACCGCCCTTCTGATATTTGTATTATACCAGAAAAACGGTCGTAAACATAGAAAAGCCCGGCTTTCGCCGGGACTTTGTCTACAGTCTGACATCGCTGTCATGCAATCTATGACAGCGATGTTTTTTGGACAAATTCTATTTTGGCAAAGATTCCAAGAAGTAGTTCTCCTGGCCCTTTCTGAACGCAAAGATTTTTTGGATTTCTTTCTGTCAGAAAAGTCAGCTCGGTATGATTCTGGACACAGGCTGCGGTCTGGTTTCCTGATTCAGGTGCTTTGCAGCGCATCTATCTGTCAATCCGCGCCTGACACCGGTCACTTCCATGAGCCTGCATGACTGATTCTGAGTATACATCGCTATAATCAGGAAGAGAGATTCCGACAGGATGCTTCCACCGTCGGGTAGCGCTTTATGTCCGTATGCGGGATGAATTTTGCTGCCTGCATGCGAATCAGAAAATCCGGAATGGATGCAAATTGTACGCAGTAAAGATTTTCTGTAAAATATTGAATATCGTCCATTCTGGTGCGGTCAAGCAGCAGAATACGAGCACCGTCCAGAGATGCGTTGGAGATACAGGTGTATTTCTCACGGGGCTGATCCGGAAAGATGCCGATCGTGATGGCGGATTCCAGATTAGAATGAGCACTAAAAGCACCAGACAGATAAAAATGGGAAATATCTGTCTCCAGACATCCTGCTGACTCAAGCAGACAGTCCATCATGGTGTAGGCAGCGGCTTTGGTATCCAAATATTGTTTAATATCCGTCTGTGAGAAATACAGTGGTTCTCCGCTCTCGGACTCTTCGGCAGTGGCATAGACGGCGGCATACTCCTGTTCCTCCTCCAGATATATGATCCGCGGAGTGACATCTGGATTCAATGTGCCCGCAATATTGATCCATCCATGAAGTCTCATTTGGGCCAGTAGATCGATAATGCCGGAACCGCAGATGCCCACCGGGCGGCTTCCGTCGATCGTGGTAAAGGTCAGGTCTTTGCCGTGGATCGTCACTGTATCTATGGCACCCTTCCCGGCCTGCATACCGAAACGGCTGATATAGCCTTCCAGAGCCGGACCTGCGGCACCAGCGCCGGCTAACATCCATTCGCGGTTGCCGATAACGAGTTCTCCGTTGGTACCGATGTCGAAGAACAGGAGGGTGTCTTCACTTTGGCGGATATCCAGATTCAGAAGTCCGCTTACAATATCTCCCCCCACATAATTGGAGGCAGAGGGGATGATGTAGAGCATTCCGGAAAAATCAAGTCCCAGTTCGCTTCCCCATAACCATCCGGGCTCTGTAGTGACCGGCGCGAAGGGAGAGGAAAATACGGTCCATGCATTCAGCTTTAGCAGAAAATGAATCATGGTCGTGTTGCCGGAGACGATCATGATCGGACAGCTGCGGACTTTGATGTCGGTCTGCGAAGCCAGCTGTCCGATCAGAGACTGAAAGGTTTCAACCGTGACTTTCTGAAGGTCATCCGCATGTCTGGAATCCTCCATGGTATACGTGATGCGAGTGAGAATATCGGTTCCGTAGGTGCGCTGCCCGTTGGTGCCGCGTACCTGTGCAACGACAGCCCCGGTATTTAAGTCGACCAGCTGCATGACAATAGTGGTGGAACCGTAGTCCACAGCAAGTCCATAGTGCATCTGCCGTGTGTCTCCGGCCTCCACATCGGTCACGATCCAGTCCTTTTCCCTGTATACCAGCGTTACTGTGATGTGATAATCACATTCTCTGCACAGGGGGTAAAGCTTTTGCAATATGTGAAGAGGGATTTTGGCATTCTTATATCCAACGTCGGACAACGTCTGACAGATCCTGTGCTGGTCACTTTTCGTATCTTCTTCCGTGGGAGGAGTGATCTCAAGATATACTTTTTCACTGAAACATTTCATTTTCATGCCTCCTATGTTAATCGATGCGCCGTTTTGGCAGGTTATCAGAAATACCACCGGCCATTATCGATAGCTGGTCTCTTAATCAATAATTTGCATTTGAAATGGATATCATTCTCTTTTACAGGAACAATCTTTCCTTCTTTACATTCTGGGCATTGAACAATTTTTCCATTTTTCAAGTCTTTGAGCATGCCACCAATGGTTTCCTTTTTCATCGTACTTCTTCCATGATTTTTGGGGATTTTGTTCTATCACGGGATTATTATATTCCTTAAATCATCACTGGTCAATGTCTTCCCTTTTATGCGGAATAATAAAGATCGTCGCTTTTTAAGGAGAAAATGAGAAGTAGGAAGCGGATTTGTGAGAAAACCCAATCATGCAGGACGAACTGGATCAGAAAGACCAGACAATCTTGGAACTGAACAGGCAGCTAAGCGAATCGCTGACCTTGAACGAGAAATTGAACAGCGAAAACAGAGCCGAGAATATCGAAGCATTGCGGACAAGATTAAGGCAAACAGAGGAACGATTGACCAGCGAGACAGACAGCAGGAAAAGAGCCGACGCAGAAGTCGTGGCATGGAAATTTAAGTATGAAAAAGCGGAACAGGAAAAAATTTACGCACAGACACATCAAAAGACGGTAGAGGTAGCTGTTGAGAAAAAGGTGCCTTATGAGAAATGTGAAAAATGTGACCGCACTGCTTACCAGAAAGCAAAAGAGAAATGCGATAACCGTAAAATTCAGCTGGAAAAGAAATATAAAAATATGACGGCTGGTTATGAAAGTATCCTGTTCCTGCTGGCATGGTATAGCATAGCAACAACACTGTTTACCGCTGTTCTTTCTCCGGTTTTCCTTAACGACTGTATCACCTTTTTCGGTGCGTTAGGAAAAGGAATGGGAAGCTTGTTTCGAGAGTTTGTCATAGGGGCAGATTCTTTCGGACAGTTAAGTAATGGAATTTCAAATACCATAGTTTCCGGGATTATGTATTGGCTCATTGCTGGTGCTGTTATTGGAATTTTATTCGTAATAACAGGATTACTGATAATCGGGATAGGTTATCAGGTAGGAAAAATCTACCGGAAATATTGCTGGGATATCATCAGCAT
>JAEDOO010000027.1 GCA_016301965.1 Lachnospiraceae bacterium
GTTTGCCGCCGGCTGATGCAGTGGTGAATCCCCATCGTCAGGACTGCGCTTATCCGTTTCAGGGACTTTGCGGTGCCGGTATAGCGTATAAGATGATGACGGTTCTGTACGGCCGCATGGGAAAAACGGGAAGTGAAGCGCTGCTTCCTTATGCAGCTGTGGCCACCATAACAGATGTGATGGATCTGGTGGAGGAAAACCGGATTCTGGTAAAAGAGGGACTGCGCATGCTGCCGGGGCTTGATAATCCGGGACTGTTGGCCTTGTTTGAGGAAAATGGTATCGATATCTCCGAAGTATCGGCATATCATATCGGCTTTATCATTGGCCCCTGCCTGAACGCCAGCGGACGGTTGTATACGGCTTCATTAGCCTTGAAGCTTTTGCTGACAAAGGATAAAGAGGAGGCGCAAAGAATCGCAGGAGAGCTGGTGGAACTCAATGCCAGCCGAAAGGCTATGACAGAGCAGGGCGTTCGGGAAGCAAAGGTCATGATCGAAACCGGAAATCTTAAGAAGGACAAGGTGCTGGTGGTGTATCTTCCGGACTGTCATGAGAGTATTGCCGGGATTATCGCGGGACGGATCCGGGAAGCCTATTACCGTCCGGTGTATGTGCTGACGGATGCAGAGAACGGTGTCAAAGGATCCGGACGATCTATCGAGGAATACGATATGTATGCAAATCTTGCCCGGTGCGCAGATCTTCTGGACCGTTTTGGCGGGCATAAAATGGCTGCCGGAGTATCTCTGACCCCGGAAAAGGTAGATGAATTCAGAAAAAGACTCAATGCAGACTGTGCTCTCACCGAAGAAGATCTGATCGAAAAAGTACGCATCGATGTGCCCATGCCGATCTCCTATGTGACGCCGGAGCTGATTGAAGAGTTTTCGCTTATGGAACCCTTTGGCAAAGGAAACACAAAACCGGTATTTGCGGAAAAAAATGTACGCGTACTGTCTTACCGGATCGTAGGAGCCAACCGAAATGTGATGAAGCTGAAGCTGAGAACAGCGGATCAATATATGGCGGATGGGGTGTTTTTCGGCAATGCCGACGCGTTTGCACAGTGGCTTTCGGGGCGTGAGGAGATTTCGATTCTTTATTCTCCCCGTCTGAATACCTTCCGGGGCGTGACTTCACTGGAAATCCGAATTGATGGGTATTGTTAAATGGCAAAAAACTTGTCAAAAAAACAGGACGATGTTATACTGAAATTTATGATATTCCTGTGCGGAAATAACACCGATGAGCAAGATGAACAGGGGGATGAAAGATGAAAAAGTTAGAAGAATATGTAACCAATATTCCGGATTTTCCGGAGCCGGGGATAATTTTCCGGGATATTACCACTGTTTTGCAGGATGCCGACGGCCTTCATCTGGCGATCGATCAGATTCAGGAAAAGATTGAAGCGGCTGATCCGGACGTGATCGTAGGTCTGGAGTCCCGCGGTTTTATTTTTGGTATGCCGGTGGCCTACAATCTGCATAAACCCTTTGTGCTGGTACGTAAAAAGGGAAAACTGCCCAGAGAAACGGTAGAGACCAGCTACGATCTGGAATACGGCAGTGCCGCCATCGAAATGCACAGGGACTCCATCAAACCGGGACAGACGGTAGCTATCGTGGATGATCTGATTGCCACCGGCGGTACTGTGGAAGCGGCAGTGCATCTGATCGAAGAACTGGGGGGAAAGGTGGTTAAGATCGCCTTTCTGATGGAGCTGGCAGGACTGAAAGGAAGAGAAAAGCTTGCCGGATACGACGTGGAGAGTGTCATCTGTTACGATGGCAAATAAATAAACGGGAATACCTGACGGAGAAGAGAGAATGGATAGCAAAGCATTGACGGCTGAAGAGAAGAAGAAGCGTATCGAGGAAACAGAAAAAAGCGTCAAGGCTATGGAGGACTTTACCAGTCCGGAGAAGCTCTACGATGAGCTGATTGCCAGTGTACGCAAATACCATCCTTCGGATGATATCAGTATGATCGAAAAAGCATATCAGATCGCGAAGAATGCCCATGAGGGACAGCTGCGGAAATCGGGAGAACCTTATATTATTCACCCGCTCTGTGTAGGCATCATACTTGCAGATCTGGAGATGGATAAGGAGACCATTGTGGCCGGTATCCTTCATGATGTGGTGGAAGATACCGTGATGACAGACGAGGAGATCACCCGGGAGTTTGGCTCTGAGGTGGCTCTTCTGGTGGACGGTGTCACAAAGCTTGGTCAGCTGAATTATTCTGCCGATAAGCTGGAACTGCAGGCCGAAAACCTGCGAAAAATGTTTCTGGCTATGGCCAAGGACATCCGGGTCATCCTGATCAAGCTGGCAGACCGTCTGCACAACATGCGTACATTAAAGTACATGCGTGAGGAAAAGCAGAAGGAAAAAGCCAGGGAAACCATGGATATCTATTCCCCTCTGGCACAGCGTCTGGGTATTTCCAAGATCAAGACAGAGCTGGATGATCTGTCTTTAAAGTATTTAAAACCGGATGTATATTATGATCTGGTGGAGAAGATCGCTCTCAGAAAGAGTGAGAGAGAGGAGTTTGTCAATGGTATTGTGGCAGAGGTTTCCGAACATCTCAAAAATGCCCATATCGATGCCCAGGTAGAGGGCCGGGCCAAGCATTTCTTCAGTATATATAAGAAAATGGTCAACCAGGACAAGACTCTGGATCAGATCTATGATCTGTTTGCTGTCCGTATCATCGTTGAGACCGTAAAGGACTGTTATGCGGCTCTGGGCGTGATCCATGAGATGTATAAACCCATTCCGGGGCGTTTTAAAGATTACATTGCCATGCCAAAGCCCAATATGTACCAGTCTCTGCACACAACACTGATCGGTCCGAACGGTCAGCCCTTTGAGATCCAGATCCGTACCTTTGAGATGCACAGAGTGGCAGAATATGGTATCGCCGCCCACTGGAAATATAAGGAAGCTTCCGACGGAAAGAAGGTACAGGGCGACCAGGAAGAGGCAAAATTGAGCTGGCTTCGCCAGATCCTGGAGTGGCAGCAGGATATGTCCGATAATAAAGAATTCTTAAAACTTCTGAAGAGTGACCTGAATCTGTTTTCGGATAATGTATACTGTTTCAGTCCGGCAGGCGATGTAAAGACACTGCCCAGCGGTTCCACCACCATTGATTTTGCCTACAGTATCCACAGTGCGGTAGGAAACAGGATGGTGGGTGCCCGGGTCAACGGAAAGCTGGTACCCATAGAGTATAAGATCCAGAACGGTGACCGTATTGAGATCCTGACCAGTCAGAATTCCAAAGGCCCCAGCCGTGACTGGCTTAAGATCGTCAAGAGTACCCAGGCCCGCAATAAGATCAACCAGTGGTTTAAGCAGGAACTTAAGGAAGACAACATCCTCAAGGGCAAAGAACTTCTGAATAACTACGCGAAATTAAAGGGCAAGGTGCTGGGAGAATATACCAAACCCCAGTATATCGAAGCTGTACTTCGCAAATACGGTTTCCGTGACTGGGAATCTGTTCTGGCAGCCATCGGCCATGGCGGTCTGAAGGAAGGCCAGATCCTGAATAAGCTGATGGAGGCTTATGATAAGGAACATGCGCAGATGCTGACAGATCAGGAGATCCTGAAAGCTGCCACAGAAGATAAATCCGCCCCCAAAAGCGGAAAATCCGGCGGAGCGATCATGGTCAAGGGAAGCCACGATGTCAGCGTTCGTTTTGCCAAATGCTGCAATCCTATTCCCGGGGATGAGATCGTTGGTTTTGTCACCAGGGGAAGAGGCGTCACGATCCACAGGACAGACTGTGTCAATGTACTGAATATGGATGGTCTGGACAGAGAGCGTATGATCGAGGCAGAGTGGCAGCCGGAGGAGACCTCCGGACAGCTGTTTACGGCAGACATTACCGTATATGCCAATAACCGTACCGGCCTTCTGGTGGATATTTCCAAGCTGTTTACGGAGCGCAAGATCGATCTGACGGCTATTAATTCCCGTACCAGTAAACAGGGAACAGCCACCATCAGCATGACTTTTGACGTACACAGTATAGAAGAATTGAATTATCTGATCGAAAAGGTTCGACAGATCGAGAGTATCATAGATGTGAAGAGAACTTCAGGTTCCTGATAAGGAGGAGTTATGAATCAGGCCGTCATACAACAGAAAGTTCTGGGGATGGTAGGGACAAACTGTTATATTTGCATGCATGCCGAAACAAAAGAAGCGTTCATCGTGGATCCGGCAGATCATGCGGCTGCCATTATTCGCCTGGTCAGCGATATGGGAGCAAAACCCTGCGCAGTACTTTTGACCCACGGACACTTTGACCATATCGGCGCAGCGGATGAGCTGCGCAGAACGTATGAGATTCCGGTGTATGCCCATGAGGCGGAAGAGGAGCTGCTTTCTTCCCCCGCTCTCAATCTGTCCGGCAGCTGGGCCGCCCCTATCGTACTGAAAGCAGACCATTTGTTAAAAGATGGGGATAGACTGCAGATCGCCGGTTTTTCTCTGCGGGTGATGCACACGCCGGGGCATACACAGGGAAGCTGCTGCTACGTTCTGGAAAGTGAAGAGCTCCTGTTTTCCGGGGACACGCTGTTTTGCCAGTCTGTGGGAAGAATGGATTTTCCCGGCGGCAGCGCGTCGGCCATGAGAAAGAGTATTCACCGGCTGATGACAGAGCTTTCCGGGAACATCCATGTGCTTCCCGGACACGGTGAAACAACGACTATTGGTTATGAAAAGAGGAACAATCCGTATGCTTAATATAGGCATAGAATTTAACCTGCATGACTTTGAGTATGATGTGTATTCCCTGGTCAAGGCCTTTTATCCGGCTTGTGAAGTGAAGAATTTCTATACCGGTGAGGAAACAGCCGGGGATTTTTCACTTTTACTTAAGGTCATCTGCGAAGCGCATAAAATTACAGTACAGTTGTGGGAAAATCAGGTGCACATCAGCAGCAGAGCATGTGAGATCGAATATGCTGCAGACAGAACAGAGACAAAAAACGCCTTAAAACAGCTGGTATACCGTATATTGTCAGAAAAAACAGGAAAAACACTCCCCTGGGGAACATTGACCGGTATCCGTCCCACGAAGATTCCCATGCATTTTCTGGAACAGGGATGGAAAAATACACAGATTGCCGAGTATATGCGAAGCACTTATGGTGTCAGCAGGGAAAAGACAGCACTGGCCATTACCATTGCCAACCGGGAGAAGGCGATCCTTCAGGATATAGACTATGAGAATGGGTACAGCCTGTATATCGGCATTCCTTTCTGCCCGAGTATCTGCCTGTATTGTTCTTTTGGTTCCCATCCCTTAAAACAGTGGGAAAAGAGGGTGGATGAGTATCTGGATGCGCTGATCAAAGAGATTACGTTTACAGCATCCGCTTTTTCAGGGAAGAAGCTGCAGAGTATATATATTGGCGGCGGCACACCCACCACACTGACACCGGAACAGTCTGACCGGCTGCTTCGGGCAGTAATGGAGAACTTTGATCTGGCGGATGTCCGGGAATTTACGGTGGAGGCAGGACGGCCCGATACCATCACAAGAGAAAAGCTGGCCGTACTGAAAAACTATCCTGTGACCCGTATCTCCATCAATCCGCAGACTATGAACCAGAAGACGCTGGATCTGATTGGAAGAAAACATACGGTGGAGGACATCCGGGAAGTATTTTATATCGCCAGAGACCTTGGATTTGACAACATCAATATGGATCTGATCGTGGGACTTCCGGGGGAAGGTTACGAGGAAGTAGCCCATACCCTTTCCCAGGTAAAAGAGCTGGCACCCGACAGTTTGACGGTCCATTCTCTGGCATTAAAACGTGCTACACGGCTGAATCTTTTCAAGGATGAGTTTTCGGAGATCTCTTTTGAGAACAGCAAAGAGATCATGGATCTGTGTGAACATACCGCCATGGAGATGTCCATGGGTCCCTATTATCTGTACCGCCAGAAAAATATGGCAGGGAATTTCGAAAATGTGGGATATGCAAAGGTTGACAAAGCAGGAATATACAATATACTGATTATGGAAGAAAAGCAGTCAATTGCGGCCTGCGGCGCAGGAGCTTCCACTAAATTTGTCTTTGATCACGGTGCAAGGATCGAGCGGGTAGAAAATGTAAAATCCGTTGAGCACTATATCAGCCGTATCGATGAGATGATAGAACGAAAGAAAGCAGGGGTTAAAGCTTGGCTCAAATAAATACAGCAGATAAGACAGGGCATCTTCTGGACTATACCCTGTTTGAACAGCTGGATCATGGCCTGCTGGTCAGCCATCTGGCCTCTCATCTGGGCCGGCGCCTGGGCTGTTCTGTGCAGGAAGTACAGGATCTTTCCATGGCAGGCATCCTGCACGATATCGGTAAGATCCGTCTTGGCCGGTATGTGGAGGATGGCACATCCATGACGGTAGAGGAGATCAAATATGTCCGGATGCATTCCATGTTTGGCAGTGAGATCCTGAAAAAACAGGGATTTTCAGACAGCATTCAGGAAATGGTGCTGTA
The DNA here is from genome assembly GCA_016301965.1 of Lachnospiraceae bacterium. Classification (GTDB taxonomy): domain Bacteria; phylum Bacillota; class Clostridia; order Lachnospirales; family Lachnospiraceae; genus UBA11957. Next base: position 6,545 of record JAEDOO010000027.1, read on the forward strand.
TCATCATGAAAACTATGACGGCAGCGGTTATCCTAAGAACCTGCAGGGGGAGGAAATCCCTCTGGGTGCCAGAATACTGCGGGTCTGTGATGTGTTTGCGGCGCTTCTGGCAGACAGAGCCTACCGAAAAGGCTTTGATCAGCAGACAGCCGTATCCCTGATGATTGAAGAAGTTAAAAATTTTGACATGCGGGTATTTCTGGCTTTTCAGCGAATGATCCATGAAGAGGAAATACCGCCGGTGGTGTGGCTGGAAGCCCTGCCGCCCGGAGAACAGCAGAAGCTTTTGGAAGAACTGTTGTTTCCTGTCATTGAAGAATAAAATTATGACCTCAGGAGGAGATTATGGCATTAAAGAAAAAACCGGTAACCGGTATGAAAGATATTCTGCCGGAGGAGATGGTCATCCGTGATTATATGATCCGGCTGATCAAGGAAACCTACGCAACATTCGGCTTTTCTTCCATCGAGACTCCCTGCGTGGAGCACATCGAAAACCTGTCCAGCAAGCAGGGAGGAGAGAATGAGAAGCTGATCTTTAAGATTTTAAAACGCGGTGAAAAGCTGAAACTTGCCGAGGCAAAGGAAGAGGCTGATCTCGTGGATGGCGGTCTTCGCTATGACCTTACGGTTCCTCTTTCCCGTTACTATGCAAACCATGCCAACGAGCTTCCGGCTCCCTTTAAGGCGCTGCAGATGGGAAATGTGTGGAGAGCAGACCGTCCCCAGCGAGGCAGGTATCGTCAGTTTATGCAGTGTGACATCGATATTCTGGGAGAACCCACGATTCTGGCAGAGATCGAGCTGATCACCGCCACCACCACCTTGCTTGGAAAGCTGGATTTCCACAATTTTACGATCCGCATCAATGACCGCCGTATTCTGAAGGCTATGGCAGCCTACAGTGGCTTTGCGCCGGAAAGCTTTGATACTGTATTTATTATTCTGGACAAGATGGACAAGATCGGTCTGGAGGGTGTGCGCAGTGAGCTGATTTCCGAAGGCTTTGCCGAAGAAAGCGTTAATAAATACCTGGAGCTGTTTGCACAGGTGACTCCGGATGCGCAGGGTGTAGCTTTCTGTCGTGAGAAGCTGGAAGGATTCCTGGATGCTCAGTATGCGGATGATCTGATGATCATTATGAACAGTGTTGACCAGATCAAGGGTGCTGACTTTAAGCTGGCCTTTGACCCGACGCTGGTGCGTGGTATGTCCTACTATACCGGCCCCATCTTTGAGATCTCCATGGATGAGTACGGCGGATCTGTGGGCGGCGGCGGACGTTACGATGAGATGATCGGCAAATTCACCGGCCAGAGCACCTGTGCCTGCGGATTTTCCATCGGCTTTGAGCGCATCGTTATGCTTTTGATGGAACGCGGCTTTAAAGTGCCCGGATCATCCCGCAAGGTAGCCCTTCTGGTGGAGAAAAATATGCCGGCAGACAAGATGATCACTGTGCTGTCTGAGGCAAAAGCGCTTCGGGACGAAGGTGTGCAGACTACCGTGGCGGTGATGAAAAAGAACAAAAAGTTCCAGAAGGATCAGATGACTGCCGAAGGCTATACAGAATTTAAAGAATATTATGTTGACAGAATGTAACTGCTGACAGGATTGAGGAGGAATATATGGCTGAATCCATGATGGGTCTGAAAAGAAGCTGCCGCTGTGCGGAAGTGACAAAAAATCAGATCGGAGAAACCGTAACCCTGATGGGCTGGGTACAGAAAGCCCGTAATAAAGGAGGCATTATCTTTGTTGATCTGCGTGACCGTTCCGGTATCATGCAGCTGATCTTCGAAAACGGAGATATCGATGAGGAAGGCTTTGCCAAAGCAGGAAAGCTTCGAAGTGAATTTGTGATCGCCGTTACCGGCCGTGTGGAGGCCCGTACCGGTGCTGTCAATACGAACCTGACTACAGGTGAGCTGGAGATCCGCTGTACATCTCTGCGCATCCTGTCCGAGGCCGAGACACCGCCCTTTGCGGTAGAGGAAAACTCCAAGACAAGAGAGGAGATCCGTCTGAAATACCGTTTCCTGGATCTTCGCCGTCCGGATCTGCAGAGGAATCTGATGGTCAGAAGCCGTGTGGCTCAGCTGACGAGAGCCTTTATGGCTAATGAAGGATTTCTGGAGATCGAAACCCCTATGCTGATCAAGAGTACACCGGAGGGAGCCCGTGACTACGTAGTGCCCAGTCGTGTGCATCCGGGTACGTTCTATGCGCTGCCCCAGTCACCCCAGATCTTTAAGCAGCTTCTGATGTGTTCCGGGTATGACCGTTATATTCAGATCGTAAAATGCTTCCGTGACGAGGATCTGCGCGCAGACCGTCAGCCGGAGTTCACCCAGATCGATATGGAGCTGTCCTTCGTGGATGTGGACGACGTGATCGATGTGAATGAGCGCCTTCTGGCCTATCTGTTTAAAGAAATTCTGGGTGTAGAGGTGCAGCTGCCGATCCAGCGCATGACCTGGCAGGAGTGTATGGACCGCTTTGGTTCCGATAAGCCGGATCTGCGTTTCGGCATGGAGCTCAAAAATGTCTCCGAGGTAGTCAAAGACTGTGAGTTTGCCGTATTTAAGAATGCTCTTGTCTCCGGCGGCACTGTCCGTGGTATCAATGCTGAAGGACAGGGCGGTATGCCGAGAAAGAAGATCGACAAGCTGGTAGATTTTGTGAAGGACTACGGTGCCAAAGGTCTGGCCTATATTGCCATTGCAGAAGATGGTTCCTTCAAATCTTCCTTTGCAAAATTCATGAAGCCGGAGGAGATGGATGCCCTGATCGCTGCCATGGATGGTAAGCCGGGAGACCTGCTTTTGTTTGCGGCTGATAAAAATACGGTTGTCTGGGCGGCTCTTGGCGCACTGCGTATCGAACTGGCCCGCCAGATGGATCTTCTGGACAAAAATGAGTATAAATTCCTGTGGGTAACCGAGTTCCCGCTTCTGGAGTGGTCCGAGGAAGAACAGCGCTTCACCGCCATGCACCATCCTTTTACCATGCCTATGGAAGAGGACTGGGATAAGATCGATACAGATCCCGGCAGTGTAAGAGCCAAAGCCTACGATATCGTACTGAACGGTACGGAGATCGGCGGCGGTTCCGTCCGTATCCATCAGGACGATATTCAGGAAAAAATGTTCGAGGTTCTCGGCTTTACGAAAGAGCAGGCCTGGGAGCGCTTCGGTTTCCTGCTGAATGCTTTCAAATATGGTGTGCCGCCTCACGCAGGACTGGCCTACGGTCTTGACCGTCTCGTCATGCTGATGGTGCAGGCCGATTCCATCCGTGACGTTATTGCGTTCCCGAAGGTGAAGGATGCTTCCGATCTGATGAGTGAGGCACCGGCTGCCATCGATGAAAAACAGTTAAAAGAGCTTTGTCTGAAGGTAGATATTCCGGACGAAGCATAAACTTAAGGGGATAACAGAAAATTAATAAGGAGGGTATACGTATGAAATGTGCATACTGCGGATTTGAACTCAATGAAAACGCCAATTTCTGCAGCAACTGCGGCGCGCCGGTGGATCACGGTACACAGCAGGAGTCTGCACCTGAAGTTACTGCAGAAGCTTCTGTGCCGGAAGAGTCAGAGGATACCTGGGAGATGACGGAAGATGTCATGGACATGGATCCGGAGATGACAGAGGAGATGACCGGGGAGCAGCAGGACACGGACACCACCGTCTATGGTCAATTGGACGACGATGATGATGAAGATTATGATGATTTTGCCTATCAGGAAAGACGGGCAAAACGTCAGGCCAGAAAAAAGAAAAAGGCCAGAGAAAAAATGATCCTGTTCGCCCTGATCGGTGTGATCCTGGTGGGGGCACTGGCTTTCATCATTCTAAAGAGTCTTTCCGGAGCAGATGAACCGGAAAAAAGTCAGACCACTGCGTCATCTGTTGTGCCTTCACAGGCAGAAGCCTCCAAAAGCGTGGTTCCTTCTTCTGTGGCAGAGACAGAGGATCCCAATAAGCTGTCTGCAGAAGAATTAAATACAGCTGTGGCAGAGATCGAGCAGCAGTACGATGCCATTATGGCCAAAAGAACTGCCGGAGAATACAAAGTCAGCGCCTACAAGGACGGCATTATCGCGTACTGGGATGGTGACAGCAGAATTTCCGCGATCCTTGCAGAGAGCGGTACCGAAGGTTCACAGTATGCCCGTTCCTATTTTTACGACGAAAACGGCAAGCTGTTCTACGCAGATCTGTCCGGTGAGGATTCCTACCGTCTGTACTTTAAAGACGGCAAGCTGATCCGTTTAAGCTATGCCAAGGATATTACCAACCCGACAGATGTGACAAACTATGATCAGGCGGATTCCAAGGAATATGCGGACTGGGAGGCCAGTGCTCTGGATTACAGCACTACGCTGATGACAGAAGCCAAGGCTGCCGGCATTGTAAAGAGCCAGGAAGAGATCGATGCGGAAAAGGCTATAGAGGAAGAACGTAAGAAAGCGGAAGAAGAAAAAGAAGCGGAAGAGGCCAAGAAGGCTGAGGAGGAAAAGAAAGCAGAAGAGGCCAAGAAGGCAGAGGAAGAAAAGCAAGAAGCTGAAAAGAAGGAAGAAGAGAGCTCGTCTTCCGGAAAATCCAGCGAATATATCTTCCCGGACAGCAATTCCGAATACCTGGCAGTTTCTGACCTCAAGGGAATGTCGCAGTCTCAGGTACGTCTGGCGCTCAACGAGATCTATGCCCGCCGCGGTGCCAAATTTGACAATGCTTCCAATAAGAAATATTTTGAGAGCAAGAGCTGGTATAAGGGCACCTGTTCCAAAGCTGAGGCACAGAAGAAATTCAATAAATACGAAAAGAAAAATGTGGATATTATCGTAGAATATGAGAAATCCAAAGGCTGGAGATAAGATGAAAAACTGGGAAAACAATATTCGCCGGGTCGTACCTTACGTACCCGGCGAACAGCCAAAATTCAGTAATATAATTAAACTTAATACCAACGAAAACCCGTATCCGCCTTCTCCGAACGTAAAAGAAGCTCTGGATCAGCTGGATACGGCAGATCTTCGTCTGTACCCGGATCCCACCTGTGAGGAACTGGTCTGTGCCATTTCTGCATACTATGGACTTTTGCCGGAACAGGTATTTGTGGGTGTTGGATCCGACGATGTGCTGGCCATGATCTTTATGACCTGCTTTAACAGCGAAAAGCCCATACTGTTTCCTGACATCACCTATTCTTTTTATGATGTCTGGGCAGATATGCTTCGCATCCCCTACACACAGATCCCGCTGGATGAGAACTTTGTGATCCGTAAAGAGGATTACTACAGAGAAAACGGCGGTATCGTATTCCCGAACCCCAATGCGCCCACCGGTGTGGAACTTGCACAGACCGATATTGAGGATATCGTGCGCCACAATCCTGACAGCATTGTGATCGTGGATGAGGCATACGTGGATTTTGGCGCTGTATCGGCACTTCCTCTGATCGAGAAGTATGATAATGTTCTGGTGGTACAGACCTTCTCCAAATCCCGCTCACTGGCCGGTATGCGCATCGGATTCGCCATGGGAAATCCAAAGCTGATTTCCTATATTAACGATGTCAAATATTCTTTTAATTCCTACACCATGGATCGTACGGCTCTGGCGGCAGGTAAGGCAGCCATAGAGGATAAGGCATATTTTGAAGAAACCGTGAAAAAAGTGATCGATGTACGGGAGTGGACCAAAAAGGAACTGAAGCGTCTTGGCTTTGTGTTTGGGGATTCCAAGGCAAACTTTATTTTTGCCGGCCATCCCGAATATCCGGCCGCAGAGCTTTTTGCGGCGCTCAGGGAAGAACACATTATTGTGCGCTATTTTAACAAACCGCGCATCAGCAATTTCCTCCGCATCACGGTGGGCACCCGGGAGGAAATGCAGAAACTGATAGATTTTCTTGAACAATATTGTAAAAAGTAGATAGGAGTATAGATGGATTCACTTGTACAGTGGTTTACCGTAACCCTTGGACCTTACGTTTCAAAAGAAGCATTGATTTTTATCATTTCTCTGCTTCCGATTCTGGAGCTTCGCGGCGGGCTTCTGGCAGCTTCCCTTCTGAAGGTGGAGTATCTGACGGCACTGCCCATCTGTGTGATCGGCAATATCCTGCCGATTCCCTTTATTCTGCTGTTTATCCGCAGAATTTTTGCGCTGCTGAAAAAAACAAGGACATTTCGGCCTCTGGTAGAAAAGCTTGAGCGCCGGGCCATGGGAAAAAGTGACCGTATCAAGGAATACGAATTTGTGGGACTTTTGCTGTTTGTGGGTATCCCGCTGCCGGGCACCGGCGCGTGGACAGGGGCACTGATCGCTTCTCTTTTGCAGATCGATCTGAAAAAGTCCTCTATAGCTATCCTTCTGGGAGTGGGTCTGGCAGCCATTATCATGTCTTTTGTGTCCTATGGTGTGCTGGCAAACCTTTTAGGATAAAAAAGAGTATACAGACTGCTGCTCCAGAACACATATTTTCTGGCGCAGCGGTCTTTTGTCGCTAAAAAAGCAAATAAACGAAACAGGAAAATGTCATGGAAAAACCAAACATTCGCTATGCGGACAAACAGATTCTGGTGGCGGTAAAAGAAGCAGGCATGGCGGTGCAGAGCGCGGCCATCGGACAGCCGGATATGGACAGTCGGATCCGGACGTGGCTTTTGGGTACGACAACAGAGAGAGTACCGTATCTTGGCATTGTGCATCGTCTGGATCAGCCGGTAGAAGGCCTGGTGGTCTTTGGACGCACAAAGGAGGCCGCAGCAGATTTAAGCCGGCAGCTGACAGAGCACCGGATGGGTAAAGAATATCTGGCGGTGGTGGAAAAAGAATTGCCGGTGGGAGAAAAACAGACATTCACAGATTATCTGAAGAAAGAACGGCAGCAGGCCATGGTCAGCACCGCAAAGGATCCGGCGGCCAAAAGAGCTGTGCTGGACTGCCAGGTGGTGGCATCTTCTGCGGGGAAGAGCCTTTTGCAGATCCGGCTTGAGACGGGCAGATTTCATCAGATCCGCTGTCAGCTGTCCCATCGCGGCATGCCGATCGCCGGAGATGTGCGGTATGGAGGCAGCAGACAGCTGCAGCCAAAGAATATAGCGCTGTGTGCCTGGAGGCTTACTTTTGCGCATCCAAAGACAGGAAAGAAAATGTGCTTTGTACAGCGTCCATCGCAGGAAGCCTTTTCCTGTTTTGCACAAGAAATTGACGGATTATGTAAGACAATGCTTACAGATCCGATTAAGGGAGTATAAATGGAGGAGTAACTACAGATGAAAAAGGTTTTACTGCGTATACCTGTTCTTCTGGTGGCGTTTCTGGCATCGGTGATTTTCTTTTCCAGCGTATTTAACCGGGGGGAGACCGTAAATACTACAGATTTTTCGAAAGCGACCATGCCTGTACTGTATATGAAAACGGCAGACACGGTGGTAAATCCCATGTACGGCTACACAAAAAAGATGCAGGAAAACACGATCCGTGAGGGGATCACTCCCATGGATACGGACCGTGAGCTGGGTCTTGTGCTGGATCTGAATGGAGCAGCGATTACAGGAATCTCTTTTACCGTGACCACACCGGATCTTTCCGCAACCGTGGAAGAACAAAAGCTTAGCCTGCCGGCCAGAATGGATGGAACCACAGAACTCTCGTTTTCCTTAAGAGAGCCGATTCTGATGAATCAGGAGTATCTGATCCGGTTTACCGTAACACTGGAAAGCGGCGAGAAACTTTACTATTATAATCGTCTGGTGCAGAGAGCAGGGCTTAATGTGTCCCAGTACCTGGCATTTGTCAGTGATTTTTATGAGAAATCCATCAATAAAGAGGCGGCAAAATCCATCACCGTTTATCTGGAATCGAAAGGTGATACCAGCAATAAGGATCTGTCTTATGTGGATATCAACTCGACCTTCAGCCGGGTGACCTGGGGCAGCCTGAAACCGCAGATTGCCAAAAAGGCGGTGCCGGTGATCCGGGAGATCAATGAGACTACCTGCAGCATTACCATGGATTATGTGATTTCTTCGGTAAATGAAGAAGAAAAGACAGAATATTTTTACGTATCCGAGTATTACCGGATGCGTTATGCCCGTTCCCGTGTCATGCTGCTGAATTTTGACCGCAATACGCAGCAGCTGGTGGATCTGGAACTGGCGAAAATAAATAAAAACGGACTGTGTCTGGGGATCGGCAGTGAGGAAAATGAGGTCGTGACAGATGCCAATGCGGATGTGGCGGCTTTTGTGCAGGCCGGCGAGCTGTATACCTTTCACCGGACTTCGGGAAGGCTGTCTAAAGTATTCAGTTTCCGGACCAGTGATGAGCTGGATATGCGGGAGCTGAACCAGGATCACAAGATCAAGGTGATCCGTGTGGAAGAGACCGGAGCTGTGGACTTTCTGGTGTATGGCTATATGAATACAGACCGCTATGAAGGCCAGGTGGGTGTGGCTGTATATCACTATGATCCCCAGCAAAACATCAGCAAAGAGCAGATGTTTGTTCCCTGCGATGTGTCTGCGGACTGTCTGGAGCTGGAACTGGGAGATTTCTCCTACATTACCACTGACAATCTGTGGTACGTCCGGATCAACGATACCCTGTTTAAGATCAATCTGAACGATGGAACGGTGGAGACCCTGATCGAAAAGATCGAGGAAGATTGTTTTGTCACCTCCAGTACCCAAAAAACCATTGCATGGACGGATGAGATGGAACCGTATAGTTCCCGATCTGCAACCATACTGGATCTGGAAACAGGATCGACCCACAAGGTGAGTGTACCGGAAGGAAATTACCTTCGAGTCCTCGGCTTTTTGAATGAGGATCTGGTGTATGGCGTGGCTCATCAGGAGGATATCCAAGGCGATACCTTTGCCATGAGTACCATATATATCGAGAATTTCTCCGGTGAAATTGTAAAAAAATACAGCGAATCCGGCCTTTATGTCCGGGATGCCGCAGTGACAAAGGAATACATCGAATTTGACCGGGTCCGTAAAGATGAAAACGGTAGTTATAAAGAAGCACAGATGGACCGGATCATCAACAATGTGGAGCTGGCCAGTGAAAGTGCCGAATGGATAAAAAAGAGTGATGACCGGACCGGCACAGCACTGTATCTGAGTTTCTCTCAGTCCATCAAGGGCGAAGATGTGCTGCAGCAGGTGGCAAAATACTCTTCCTACTCCGCAAATCAGGAACTGAATGTGGAGTTTAACGGATTTTTGCCGGATACGTATATGGTATACGGTCATGGAACACTGCAGAATATCTGCGACGATCCGAAAGAAGCCATTGTGCTGGCGGATGAGCTGATGGGTACTGTGCTGGATGTGCAGCAGCAATACGTGTGGGAGCGTGGAAACAAAAGGGAGACGGCGCCTCCGGCCCTTTCTAATCTGCCCCAGGAAATTTTGCGCATTCCGTCCAGTGTGGAGGAATGTGAGCAGATGCTGGGCGAAGACTATACGGTGCTGGATCTTAAAGGGTGTACGCTGGAAGAAGTCCTGTATTTTGTCAGTGAAGGCCAGGCAGTGGCGGCAAAGACGCCGGATGGTTTTGCGCTGATCGTGGGGTACGATTTCTATAATGTTCTTCTGTATGATCCCCAAAAACAGGAAACGTATTATGGCGGAATGAACGACAGTACAGCCCTGTTTGAGAACAGTGGGAATGAATTTATCACCTATATAAAAAAATTTGAGAAATGAGGGAAAACGAAATGATGAATTTATTGACCGTCAAAACAATTTTTAAAGAAAAAGAAAATTATTTTGACAAAGAAGTACAGATCGGCGGCTGGGTAAGAAATAACCGCGGATCCAAGAACTTTGGCTTTCTGGTAGTGCATGATGGTACCTTTTTTGAGCCGATCCAGGTCGTATACAGCGATAAGCTGGATAATTTTGACAAGATCGCTCATCTGAATGTGGGTACAGCCGTGATCGTAAAAGGTACACTGGTGGCTACACCTCAGGCAAAACAGCCTTTCGAGATCCAGGCAGAGGAAGTGGTGGTGGAAGGTGATTCTTCTCCGGACTATCCGCTGCAGAAAAAACGTCACACGCTGGAATATCTGCGGACCATTTCCCATCTGCGTCCCAGAACCAATACTTTCCAGGCTGTATTCCGTGTGCGTTCTCTGATCGCCTATGCTATCCACCAGTTTTTCCAGGAGAGAGGCTTTGTCTATGTGCATACACCGCTGATCACAGGAAGTGACTGCGAGGGTGCCGGGGAAATGTTCAGAGTGACCACACTGGATATGGAGAATCCGCCGAGAACTGAGGAGGGAAAAGTGGATTTCAGCCAGGATTTCTTTGGCAAAGAGACCAACCTGACGGTCAGTGGTCAGTTAAATGGTGAGACTTTTGCCCAGGCTTTCCGAAATATTTATACCTTCGGCCCCACTTTCCGTGCGGAAAATTCCAACACTACCCGCCATGCGGCAGAATTCTGGATGATCGAGCCGGAAATGGCGTTTGCAGATCTTGAGGATGATATGATGCTGGCAGAAAGCATGCTGAAATATGTGATCCGCTATGTGCTGGAAAATGCGCCGGAAGAGATGCAGTTTTTCAATTCCTTTGTGGATAAGGGGCTGATTGAGCGCCTTGAGCATGTGCTGAATTCTGAGTTTGGCCACGTGACCTATACAGAGGCTATTCGTCTTTTGGAGGAACATAACGATCAGTTTGATTACAAGGTATCCTGGGGCTGTGATCTGCAGACAGAGCATGAGCGCTATCTGACAGAACAGATCTTTAAACGTCCGGTATTTGTAACGGATTATCCGAAGGAGATCAAGGCCTTCTATATGAAACTGAATGATGATGGTAAGACGGTGGCAGCTATGGACTGTCTGGTTCCGGGTATCGGAGAGATCATCGGAGGAAGTCAGAGAGAGGATTCTTATGATGTTCTGGTGAACCGTATGAGAGAGTTGGGACTGAAGGAGGAAGATTATGGCTTCTATCTGGATCTTCGCCGTTTTGGTTCTACGCATCATGCAGGTTTTGGTCTTGGTTTTGAGCGCTGCGTTATGTATCTGACGGGTATGGGTAATATCCGTGATGTGATCCCGTTCCCGAGAACGGTGAATAACTGTGAGCTGTAAGAAAAGTGATGTATAATAAAGAGTTGTAGGTGATTCCCCCGTGGACATTTGGTGGCTGCGGGGGGATTTTTGGAAAGATACAGGAAATGGAGTGCAGAAAGTGTGAGGAGGAATAATATGTTTACGATAGGATGCCATCTGTCTTCATCTGCCGGATTTTATCATATGGGG
>JAEDOO010000165.1 GCA_016301965.1 Lachnospiraceae bacterium
AGTTGGATCTTTATGTAGCGATCCATGCCGGAATCGGAAGCAGTCATCCCTACCCTGTATACTGCCCGCCAGCTCGCGCGGCTCATATGCTGGATCTGGTATACAGCGGACGTCATCCGAAGAAGCCCCACATTATTCTGTGTCATATCGGCGGCAACGATATGTTTGATGAGGTAGAACGCTGCCTGGTAGGACGCAATGTATACTTTGATCTGTCTTATTCTCTGGATCGTATCCACAAGATCCAGCTGCTTCGTATCCTGCAGGATCACGGTGCTGACCGCATTCTGTTTGGCACGGACAGTCCCTGGGCCGATCAGAAGCATTATCTGGAAGTATTCCGGGATCTGCCGCTTTTTGATGATGAGCGGGAGCAGATATTGTGGAAGAATGCAGCAGAGATATTGGGGATTATGAAATAGAATTTAAATCAGACATATGTAACTGGGGGACAGGTATATAGCCACCGCAAACAAGTGGTTATGTACCTGTCCCCCCAGTCACTCGATGATCTTTTTATCGATTTGGTAATCCGATCCATCCGAAAGGGAATCTTGTGCTTATCCGCCTATTTTTTCTCCAGCCATCCCCAGAATTTATACATCACTGCTCCCCAGATCAGAAACAATATAATGAGCGCCCACATGGGAATAGGGGATGTATACCAGGCTCCGTCAGTATATTTTGTAAATTCCGGTATATCCGCATAGTAATAGGCACCGGCACCAAAATCCAGGCTGTCGATCAGTCCCAGTCCGTTTGCCATAATGTAGAGTGCTGTTACTATGGTGACGGCCAATACAATATAATTCACGACACGAAATAGATTTATTTTCTTTTCTGTCTTTTTCTCCATGGTTATCCTCCCTTTTATAAAGTAAATACGAGTGACTACGGTCCCTCCCCGGATTACCTTACACCGCCAGGTTTGGCAGCGGGAAGAATTTTCCACTTAATAACAGATACACTGCCGCAAAGGTCAATACGATATTGAACAACTGGCCAACCACATACAATGTCAGCGGTTTTCCACCCTGGAACTGTTCTTTCAGTTCACGGAAGTTTGTATCCAGCCCGATGCTGGTGAAAGCCAGAACAAATGCCCAGTTTTTGTACTGATCCAGCACACCATTGATGGCAGAAACGGTCTCTTTTCCCACTGCTGGCAGTACAACAAAGGAAGCCAGCAGGGAAGCGGCAAAGAAGCCAAGAATAAATTTCGGAAGTCTGTACCAGATCTCGGAAGCACCGATCTTTCTGCTGCTGTCAGTTCCGTTATTTTCCACTTTTGTAGCAAAGAAAACAGCTACAGCAAAAGCGATAAACCCAATCAGGATATTCTGGATCGATTTTACCAAAACAGCAACGGTCTGAGCTGTTTCCCCCAGTGCTGTACCGGCAACAGTTACGGCACCGGTAGAATCCACGGTACCACCGATCAACGCGCCGCCCATCACTTCTCCAAGACCTACGGCACGAATGATGATCGGCTCAAACACCATCATGATCACAGTAAAAATAATGGAAATAGATACCGCCAGTGAAAGATCATTTTTCTTTGCCTTGCTGGCCGCGCCTACAGCGATCGCTGCGGAAGTACCGCAGACAGATGTTGCTGTGGCCACCGTAATGACAAAAGGTTTATTGTCTATTTTCAGTACCCTTGTACCAAACCACCACATAAACAGAATGACGATGGGGGTAACGATCCAGGCAATGCCAAGGCCATACAATCCAAAGTTTACAATATTGGAAAACAGTACGGAAAATCCCATGATCACCAAACCGGCCTTAATATAGAATTCGGTCTGCACCGCCGGTTTCAGCCATGCCGGAACACCAACGGTATTGGCTACCAGAAGGCCCACAAGGATCGCGAAAAAAGCCCATTCCAGATAACGGTTCAGCGTATATTCTGCGCTGATAAATCTGACGATTACCGCCAGGACAAACAATCCCAGAAAAGCCGGAAGGTATTTCTTTACAGAAGTACCCATCAGACGGTTACCTACAGTAAACAGTACGCCAAGAACCACTACTGTTAAGATCAGCTTTTTCAGAAGACCTGCTGTTGTCTGCTCAAAAAAGCTTGTCCCATTTCCCCAGGTACTGAATTTTGCGGCACTGAAGTCAAATGCACCTGTAATCACGGCAATGGCTCCGATGGCAATAATGATAAAACCGATCCACACTGCCAGCCAGTCTTCCTTTTTCCAAAGATCGCTCCATTGAAATTTCTCTGTTGTTACCACATCTTCTATGGCGGCAACAGCGGTTTTGTTTTGTTCTTTCATAATAATCTCTCCTCCTCGTTTGTCTGCGATGGTATTGTTATACCCCTTTTCCCATAGGTAATCTATGGATTATGGATTTTAATTTTTCCATAGGAATTTTGTATGACAAAATTCCATATACTGTGTTACTGGTCACCGGAAAGACAGTAAACAGAAACTATACTATCTCACCACAAAAAAATCCGGAACAGCAAGTATATTTTCCTTGCCATTCCGGATTTTTCGCTTTTACCTCTTATCATAATCATCCAGGAACTGATACGTCACATCATCCTTATGATATCCGATCACTGTCCTGAGATTGATATTCTTCACGCTGTTAAAAATATTTGTATCGATCACATCGCTGGTTTTTCGAAACTGCGCGATCAGTTCCTTCATCTCATCCCGCTTGGAACCACGCCCGCCGCCGCAGCTGACGCAGTTTTCCGTAAAACGGCAGACACACTGGATAAAATGCAGACCATTGTAATCTCTCCATGCTTTAATGGCCTCCTCTTTCACAAGATACAAAGGACGAATCAGCTCCATCCCTTCAAAATTCTGGCTGTGCAGCTTTGGCATCATGGTCTCTACCTTTCCACTGTACAGCATTCCCATCAGAATCGTCTCGATCACATCGTCAAAATGGTGGCCCAGTGCGATTTTATTGCAGCCCAGCTCTTTTGCTTTTGCGTAAAGATAGCCTCTTCGCATGCGGGCACACAGATAGCAGGGATTTTTTTCTATCCCCGCTACGGTATCAAAAATATTGCTATGAAAGACCGTCAGCGGAATTCCCAGCAGACTGGCATTATCCTGTATGATCTTCCAGTTATCCGCATTGTATCCCGGATTCATCACGAGAAATACAGCTTCAAAAGGAATTTTCCCGTGCTTTTTCAATTCCTGGATCAGCTTTGCCAGCAGCATGGAATCTTTTCCTCCGGAAATACAGACTGCGATCCTGTCCCCCTCCTGTATGAGCTGATATTCATGCACTGCCTTTGTGAACGGACGCCATATGCTTTTTCGGAATTTTTTGATGATACTTCTCTCGATCTCTGCTGTTTTTTCCGCCCGTTTTTCCTCAGATTCCTTTTCCATATACCGAGAAAGAGACAGTTTCAGATAGGCACGGTATCCGCCGCTGACATTTACTGCATCGTAGCCTTCTTCTTCCAGGTTATCCGTATAGTACCGGCTGCGTTCCCCGGAATGGCACAGAAGATAAACCGTCTTTTCTTTCGGAATCTCTTCTTTTCTATCCTCAAGCTGTTCCATGGGAATGTTGACAGCTCCGGGAAAAGTGCCCCGGCTGTACTGTTCTTCCGGTCTG
>JAEDOO010000166.1 GCA_016301965.1 Lachnospiraceae bacterium
TAGCCGCATTCTCTTCTTTTCTTTCGTATGATATCTTTCATCTGCATTGTCTGTTCTCCTCCAAAATACGATACGAAGTAACTGTTCAGAACAGGCCGAATCACTTGCTGATGAGGCCGTAAGAACATGATTCAGGTGTGAGCAAACCCCATCGGCGCAGCCGATTTTCATGGGTTTGCGAATCGTATCTGTGAAGGTACTGAACAGATACGATCCGAAAGCTTTCGTTATCTGTATTGTAGCAGACAGATGCAGAGATTCCTATTGAGCTGTTATTAAATTACAGGAATATTTTATAACTTATAGTTAAGTTAGGAATGTTGTTTACGTATTCTTACAGAAAAAATATATCCAGAAAATCACCTGTTATCTAACCCCTGACCCAACCTTCTTCGTCTTCTTTGCTCAGACTATTGACATACTGCTCCATCTCCTCGCGGGTGCGCATGGACCGGCTTTTTTCCACAGTAACTTCTTTTTCCGCGTCGCTCATGGCAGCAAAGGCCTCCATGGATTTTTCATTTGCTGCCAGAGAAAGGCCAAAGCCTATGGGGAGGTCGCCTCCCTGACCAATATTCCATTTATTTTCCATAACTGTACACACTCCTGTCTGATTTGATTATTCTGATGATGTATCAGTATTTCCTGATTTTCACATACCATACGTCCAAAAAACGCCCCCATCATCACTGGAAAAAGCCTGTACTAAAAAAGGAGCTGTGCCGATTCACAACACAGCCCCGCCGTTACAGGTTATATTTCTATTTTTCATTCTCAGGAAGAAAATACTGGAAATTGATCTGATTGCTCACAGCTTCTGCAATATTTACACAGCTGTTTCCCATTCGGTCTATGATATGTAAGATCGTTGTGAAAGGAGCGGTGAGACTTGCGGCACATTTTCCCTGAGCAACTCTTGCCATGTGAGATTTTCTCATGAGAATATCCAGATCCATGATTACTTCTTTCTGCCGCAGGATCTCCCCTGCCTTATCACTGTCGCCACTGCTCATCAGCATGGTGGTTTCCATATACATTTTTCTGATCTGTTTCAGGCTTTTTTCCAGCTCCTGCATTGCTTCTTCTGTAAACGCATATTTTTTCTCTACTTTGTCGGCGATGGAATCCGCCAGATCACCGCACAGAAAACCTATTCTGTCTATATCGCTGAGTACATACATAATACGGGCGGTGTGGGTTGCCTGTTCCTCCGTAAGTACACCTGCGGAAAACAGATCCGCCAGATAATCCGTGATTTTCTCCGACAGTACTTTCACGGATTGTGTCTGATGACGAACCGTATCTATCAATTCCTGTTTTTCTGTTTTGGCCACCTCAGCCACATTCTGAAGTGCATCTCCCACAATTTCACTGCTATGCAGTACTTCTCTGGCCACCAGCTGAAGGGCTGCCGCCGGCTGGCTGATCAGATTTTGATCAAGGTACAGCGGATCGGACAATTCTTTCTGATCGTTTTTGCCATCCGGTATGATCTTCATTACGATCTTTACCATCAGACCGATCAGAATCGTCCAGACAATAGTCATGCAAAGGTTAAAACCGGTATGTGCGTTGGCTATCTGCCGGGATATCACCTCCACCTCCGGTCCCTGGGGAGAAATTTTCTGGATCAAAGCTGCATATGGCTTCACAAACCAGATGAACACCAGTGATCCCGAAATATTGAAAATACAGTGGGCCACCGCCGTTCTTCTGGCGTCCTTGGACTGTCCGATACTTGCCAAAAGCGCCGTGATCGTTGTACCGATATTATCGCCCAGAAGAATAGGCAACGCCCCTGCCAGTCCAATGATACTGGTAACTCCATCCGGCCCCGCCTGAGAAGCAAAATTCTGCAATACCGCAATCGTTGCACTGCTGCTTTGTACCACCAGGGTCATCACCGTACCCAGAAGCATACCAAGAACCGGGATATCGGCAACTCTGCCGATCATATCCGTAAATACCGGGCTGGAAGCCAGCGGTTTCATCACATCACCCATGGTTTCAATGCCGAGGAACAAAAGACCAAAAGCAAATATGGTCTGTCCGATACTCTTTACTTTCTCTGACTTTGTCACAAAGGAAATGATAAAGCCCAGGAAAATAAACAGGAAAATATAATCGCTGATTTTAAAGGCAATAATCTGCGCAGTCATTGTTGTACCGATATTGGCGCCAAAAATAATGGAGATGGCCTGGGGCAGAGTCATCAGCCCCGCACTGACAAAACCAATCGCCATAACCGTTGTTGCGCTGCTGCTCTGGAGCACCGCCGTTGTCAGCGCGCCAGCCAGAACTCCCAGCACCGGATTCTTTGTCAGAAGTGCAAGGATAGCCTTCATTTTATCGCCGGCTGCTTTTTGTAAATTTTCACTCATCAGATTCATGCCATAAATAAAGATAGCCAGTCCTCCGAAGAGCCCAAACAGTATTTCCATTGTTTCTTTCATCTTTATCCTCCCGTAATGTTTATTGATTCAGCTCTTTCCAGCTTTGTATCTCTCCGGTAAAAATGCGTTTCAGGGTTTCCAGCGAAATATCCTCAAGAGGATTGTCCGCATTAACTATGACTGCGATCTCATCTTCCGCGATGGCTTCATAGTCCAGCAATTCCTTCTCATAATCTTTCAGATCCCTGGAAGACATACCGATATCAAATGTTCCCTCCATCGCTTTGGTAAGTCCGTCTGTGGAATCTGACGCTTCCACAGTGATCACTGCGTTGGGATTACACACCATATAGCCTTCTGCCAGAGCTTCCATAAGCGGCGCTACAGATGTCGAACCTCCCACAGTGATTTCGCCTTCTGGTTTTCCGGATAAAAAGCTGCTGCTTTTTGCTACAGGTGTATATGACCCTGCCACGATTTCCTGTCCTGCACTGTGAATGTATGTCAGAAAATCCTGCTCTGCATCACTGAGTTTTCCGGAATATGCCAGATAAAAGGTTCGCCGCAAAGGATAGGCTTTCTCTCCTGCTCCGGCCTTTTTTCCATTAATGACAAGGGCTTTTATGTTCTCTGCATTCTCTAACGCACCAAGAGAAACGTAGCCGATTGCAGATACATCGTTCTCCACAGCACCCATCACTGCCTCGGCATTGCCAGCGATCTGTGCATCAGGTGATGTAAGATCCGGCCTGCCCTCATCATTTTTCTGAAAATCCGCCAGCTCCGCAAAAGTACTTCTCGTGCCGGACCCCTCTTTGCGGGATACAATATGTATTTCTCCCAGCTGACCCAGACCTTCTGTAAACGTTTTCGATATCTCTGACTCTTTCTGCGAACCACATCCGCTGACGATCAGGACAGAAAAAATACTCGCCAGAATCATTATTTTTCTTACTATTTTCATGTTTTCCTCTTTTCTGTTTGTGCTTCAAAACATCCTTCCTTATTACATCAGGGAAATGTAAAATCTCCATCAAATATACAGGAGTATTTACGTAAAACTTTTTTCATATTTTGTATACAACTCTTTTTACATTGCCCAGCTGTCATCTTACATAATATTTTTATTTGCCTATTGACTTTGACGTTACGTCATACCTTATACTCACCTTAACACGAAGGAGGTAAGCCCCTATGATGAC
>JAEDOO010000167.1 GCA_016301965.1 Lachnospiraceae bacterium
ATGATCATAGAGACTCATGCGCACTATGATGATGAGGCGTTTGATGCAGATCGTGAGGAACTGCTGAAGGAGCTGCCTGAGAAAGGTATCGGACGTGTGATCAATGTGGGGGCCAGTATGAGAACCACAAGAAACAGCATTGCGCTGGCAGAAAAATATCCGTTCATCTACGCGGCTGTAGGTGTGCATCCGGATGACGTGGAGGAACTTAATGAAGAAAATATGGAGGAACTGCGCAGGTATTGCTGTTTGAAAAAGACGGTGGCTGTTGGAGAAATCGGTCTGGATTATTATTGGCATAAAGAGCCGGAGCATCAGAAACTGCAGCAGTATTGGTTTCGCCGGCAGCTTTCTCTGGCCCGTGAGGAGAAGCTTCCATTCATTATCCACAGCCGTGATGCTGCGCAGGACACCTTCGAGATTCTGAAGCAGGAAAATGCCGGTGAGATCGGCGGCGTGGTGCACTGCTATTCCTATTCCGTTGAACTGGCCCGGGAATACGTGCGGATGGGCCTGTATATCGGTATCGGCGGCGTTGTCACATTCAAAAATGCCCGAAAGCTCAAGGAAGTGGCGGCGGATATTCCGCTGGATCGTATCCTCCTGGAAACGGACAGTCCCTACATGGCGCCGACACCGTACCGCGGTAAACGAAACTGCTCACTGTATCTGCCCTACGTGGCCGAAGAGATCGCCCGCCTTCGAGGTATTACCACTGAAGAGGTTATCGAAGCCACCGAGGCCAATGCCCGGCGAGTGTTTGCAAAGCTAGTATAGCGTTCGATAAATAACTGGATCGTATCTGCTCAGTATTTTCACAGATACGATCCGCCAACCCATGAAAATCGGAGGCGCCGATGTGGGTTGCTCACACCTGAATCATGTTCTTACGGCCTCGTCAGCAAGTGATTCGGCCTGTTCTGAACAGTTACACTGGATCAATATATTAGTATAAAGAACGAAGGTAAAAATGTATGATGGGAATCGGGAGGAGATGCTCCCGGTTCCTTTTTATATCATGAGAAGGCCAAAAAACCGAGATGTTTCTTCGGCATATTCTACGAAATACCCTGCATAATTTGTATATATTTCTCGATATATTCCCATCGAGAATGCCTTGACTTCCCAATATACCGATTGGTATAATGAGGGCAAAAGTGGAGTACTTTGCACATAATCATAATAATGAGGAAGAAGTATGGAAAACCGAGAAAAACTACTTTCATGTGCACTGGATCTGTTTTATGCAAGAGGATACGATGCTGTGGGTATCCAGGAGATCGTGGATGCCGCAGGGGTGACGAAGCCGACCATGTATTATTACTTTGGCAGCAAGAAAGGACTTCTGGAAGATTTGATCCAGGGAATTTTTGATGATCTGATGGAGGCGCTGGAGCATGCATGTGCCCGTCGGCCGGAGGATCATTTCCCAGATATACTGTTTAGGATCGCCGGAGCATTTCTTCGCTATGCCGTTTCTCATGAAAAGGAATACCGGTTTGTGCTGGCGCTGTATTATACCGGGGAAGAAAATGAGGGGCATCTGGTGGTGCGTCCTCTGATCGGCCGTTATTACAGCCGGCTGGTGCAGGTGTTTGAAGAAGCGGCAGCAGAGCTGGGTAATATGTACGGGCGGCAGGAACAGTTTGCACTGGGTCTGCAGGGACTTCTGGATACGACTTTTCTTATGTACTGCAGTCAATCCGATCGCAGAACCAGGGAAATAACAGATGACACAGTGCGAAGTATTGTACAGCAGTTTATGTATGGCATTTATTCATAAGGAGGAGCTAATAGATGTTATTAAGTGAAGCAAGATTCGGGGAATTGGATGCTTATCTGTTTGGTCAGGGCAATCATAACGAGATCTATAAAAAACTCGGCGCTCATCCGGCCGAGGATGAAAAAGGAAACAAAGGTTTTTATTTTGCCGTGTGGGCACCGAATGCGCTGCGTGTGTCCGTAGTCGGTGAATTTAACGAGTGGGGAGAAAAAGACGGCGGTTGCTTTATGGAAAAAGTAGGCGACATCGGTGTCTGGGATGTGTTCATTCCGGGCATCAAGATTGGCGATATGTACAAATTCCGCATTTTTGCGGCTAACGGACGTATTCTTGATAAAGCAGATCCTTATGGCAACTGGGCAGAGCTGAGACCGGGAACTGCTTCCCGCGCTGCAGATATCAGTGATTTCAAATGGACGGATTCCGCCTGGCTTAAAAAACGTGCCAAGACGGATGTACATACCAATCCCATGGCCGTTTACGAGGTACATCCGGGTTCCTGGAGAAAGCATGAAGCCACGGATGAAAATCCTGCAGGATATTATAACTATCGTGAGTTTGCCGAAGAACTGGCAGATTACGTAAAGAGCATGGGCTACACTCATGTAGAGCTGATGGGTATCGCAGAGCATCCCTTTGACGGTTCCTGGGGTTATCAGGTAACCGGCTACTATGCGCCTACCGCCCGTCATGGCTCACCGCTGGATTTCAAATATCTGGTGGATTATCTGCATAACAAGGGCATCGGCGTTATTCTTGACTGGGTTCCGGCTCATTTCCCGAAAGATGCCTGTGGTCTGGCTGAGTTTGACGGCACCTGCTGCTATGAGCATATGGATCCCCGTCAGGGTGAGCATCCCGACTGGGGCACCAAGATCTTTAACTATGGACGTCCGGAGGTGAAGAACTTCCTTCTGGGTAATGCGTTGTACTGGGTAGAAGAGTACCATGTGGATGGCCTTCGTGTAGATGCGGTAGCCTCCATGCTGTATCTGGATTATGGTAAACGTGATGGCGGCTGGGTAGCCAACAAATACGGCGGCAGAGAAAATCTGGAAGCAATCGCCTTCTTTAAACATATGAACAGCTGCGTACAGGGACGCAATCCCGGTGTTATGACGATTGCTGAGGAATCCACCGCATGGCCGAAGGTTACAGGTTCTGTGGAAGATAATGGTCTTGGCTTTACGCTGAAATGGAACATGGGCTGGATGCATGACTTCCTGGATTATATGAAGCTGGATCCTTATTTCCGTAAGGATAATCATAATAAGATGACATTCTCTCTGATGTATGCTTTCAGCGAGAATTTCATTCTGGTACTGTCCCACGATGAGGTCGTTCATCTGAAATGCTCCATGCTGAACAAGATGCCGGGCTATCCGGATGATAAGTTCGAAAACCTCAAGTGTGGCTACGCTTTCATGACCGGTCACCCAGGCAAAAAGCTGCTGTTTATGGGCCAGGATTTTGGTCAGCTGCAGGAGTGGAGCGAGGAGAGAGAGCTTGACTGGTATCTGCTGGAAGAGGACAATCACAAGAATCTGCAGAAATTCTACAAGGATCTTCTGGCTATGTACACCCAATATCCGGCACTGGGCAAAAATGATGCAGGATATGAAGGCTTCCAGTGGATCAATGCAGACGACTGCTTCCGCAGCATTTTCAGCTTCGTGCGCTGGTCACCGACCAAGAGAAATAATCTCCTGTTTGTCATCAACTTTACACCGGTGGCAAGAGAAGATTACCGTGTAGGTGTGCCGAAAAAGAAAAAATACACACTGATCATGAACAGCAAGGATCC
>JAEDOO010000168.1 GCA_016301965.1 Lachnospiraceae bacterium
AGCTTTACAAACATAAACAAAACGGCAATTCAACAGGAAAAGTAAATATTTCCTAATGAATTGCCGTATTATCTATTCTCCAAGCTCTAATTTCACATAGCCTTACGGTACAACATCTCAATATCCTCCAGCTTTGAAGATCTTGGATTTACTGCAATATTTCCACTCTTCATGGCATCAGCCGCCATGGCGGGAATCGCATCTTCTTTGACACCTACTTCGCTTAAACTTGCAGGAATCCCCAGAATGTCGTTCAAATCCCGAATCTCGTCAGCCAGCATAAAGGACTCAAATTCATCTGCTCCCAGCGGAAGCTGTGCAATATAGTTATAAATTTTTCTATATTTACCATGATCTGCCAGTGCATTGTAATCTACGATGGTAGGTAACAAAATCGCATTTGCCACACCGTGAGCCACATTAAAATGCGCACTCACCGGATGACTCATGGCATGCACATTGCCGAGTCTCGCAAAGGAGAAGGCAATTCCGGCAAACAGCGAGCCAACCAGCATAGCCTGCGCTGCCTGAGTATCAGTTCTGTTGGCCACATAGCGACGGATATTCCCTCCGATCAGCTCCATGGCTTTCTCAGCCATTGCGTCTGAGAACGGAGAAGCCGCTGTGGAAATATAAGCTTCCAATGCATGGATCAGAGCGTCCATGCCGCAGGCCGCTGCTGTAGGAGCCGGAACAGTAGTGATCAGATCTGCATCCAGGATCGCATAAGCAGGAAGCAGCTTATAGCTGAATACAGTCAGCTTATACTGGCGGCTGTGATCTGTGATCACGGAAAAAGCCGTAACCTCAGAGCCTGTACCTGCTGTGGTCGGGATAGCAATCAGCGGTACAATGTCTCCCGGCACCTTATGTGCGCCCTCATACTCTGTAATGCTGCCGCCAAACTTAGCCAATACACCTACCGCCTTGGCCACATCCATGGGGGAACCTCCACCATAAGCTACGATAAAGTCAGCACCGCTCTCTTTAAACTGAGCTGTAGCCTTATCCACAGTCTCCACACTTGGATTAGCTTCACAATCTGTAAAAGCTGCCGCCTGGATGCCTGCTTCTGCCAGCAATGCCTCACAGGCTGCCACAGCACCGATCTTATTCAGGTGCGGACCGGAAATGATAAAGGCTTTCTTTCCGCCAAGCTTTGCGGCCACCTCCGGCAGTTTTTTGATTGTTCCTTTTCCTGCCACAATATTCTGCGGCACTGAGAATGAAAATTCTTCCATTTTTCTTGTTTCTCCTTATCTAATCTATTTTCCTACCGACGTTGAAAAAAGAGTAACCGCAACACCAATTACCCTTTTTTCAAATCCCAGACCCTATATAAGTCTCATGAATAACATATTTATCTCATATCTCTGTGCAACTACATTTCTCAGGCACTGAGTCTTGACAACACCACCTCGATGGCATGATCGATAACCTTATCCAGTTCTTCGTCATCAGCCTCGGGCATCAGGGAAGCGGCATCTTCATCGGAAATGATCTCCACGAGCGTACCAAATTTTTCTTTGTATTTTCTTTTGCAGACCGCAAAGAATACAACACCCAACAGGCTCCAGCCACCGACTACGATCCATTCCTGAGCTACCAGTGTGGCACCGGATCCCGGAATACAATACATAGCCACCATCAGACCGGACATCAGTATCGCCATGGCACCGACAAATTTGTATCCCGGCACTTTGTAGGGACGATCCATCTGCGGAGCTTTCTTTCGAAGAATCACGAAGGAGATCGCAACCATACAGTAAGCCATACAGCAGCCAAAGTTACCGGCATCGCTGATCCATACCAGCATCTTTCTTCCGGCAAAAGGAGCAATCATGGTCAGTATACCGATCAGATACAGAGAATTTATTGGAGTTTTGAACTTCGGATGCAGTTTGGCAAAGGTCTTCGGAATCATATACGACTCAGCCATAGAGTACATGGCACGGGAACCACCGATCATAAAAGAGTTCCAGGAGGTAATTATACCACACATACCCCCCACAATGATAACCTTTGCCATAGCGGATGTACCAAAAGCCGCCGCCATGGCATCCGCGGTAACAAGACCTGTAGCCTCCTGTGAAGCCACGATTGCATCAGGAGTCATGACGAGACCAACTGCCACAATAACCAGAGCATAAAAAGCCACAGCCATTACTACAGAGAGAATCAGCATCTTGCCAATCTTTTTCAGCGGCACATTGATCTCCTCAGCTGCCTGAGGAATAACGTCAAAACCAATAAAGTAAAACGGTGTGATAACAGCTACGCTGATGATATTTTTGATCATGGAACCGGTGGAGTCCCCCACAAACATCTGTCCGCTCAGATTGGATGTATCACCATTGATGACGCTGGCAACGATCAGAAGGATACCGGCGCCGCCGATGATCACTGTCAGTATCGTCTGCAGAATAGCAGCTGTTTTTGCACCGATAATATTGATCACTGTGATCAAAAAAGCTACGACGATAGCTACCGCCAGCCAGGATGCATAAATGTCAAATCCGGCTACGGTGTACAGATAACCCTTGAGAAATCCCGGCCACAGATAAGTGAGGATCGTCGGGAAAGCGCAGGCCTCGAAACAGGCTACACTGACGTAACCCAAAACGATAGCCCAGGTACAGATAAAAGAACCGGTGGCACCCATAGCCCGATGGCTGAAAACATGCTCACCACCACACTGAGGCATGGCTGCCGTAAGCTCTGCGTAAGTCAGACCTACGAAGAAGATCATGATGCCACCCAGTACAAAACCGATAGCCGCACCGAGCACGCCGCCTTTTTCGATCCATCCACCGGAGGATACGACCCAACCCCAGCCGATCATAGCGCCAAATGCGATCACAAGAATATCCCAGGCGCTGAATACTTTATCAAAATCTGATTTTTTCTGATTCATCTTTCTTCCTCCTTACTCCTGAAATACCTTTTTTGCCAGCTGCACGATAAACTCTGCCGTTCCGTCAATACCCAGTCTGCTGGAATCGATCAGCATATCCCGGTTGTGACGGTCACCGCGGTTGCTTCCCGTCAGTGTTTTATGTCTCATGTGATACCGTTTGTCCTTCTCCTGGATCAGGATCCGGGCATCCGTCTCGGAAAGATTGTGGCTTTCCATCACATTTTTCAGTCTTACTTCATTTGGTGAATATACAAAGATACGCAGTACATCGTCTCTGTCCTGCAGGATGTAATCTGCCGAACGTCCGATGATGACACAGGAATCTTTTTCTGCCAGTTTGCGGATGATCTGTTTCTGTACATGAATAGCCCGTGCTGTCAGATCCGCATATTTGGAGAAGTTACCCCTCTCTTCACCTTCTTTACCTTTACCGGCGATAACCACACCGGATTCTACTTTTTCCATAATGTCTCTCGGTACACCCACTTCATCGATAATGCTGTCCACGAGATCTCTGTCATAAAATTTGATGCCGAGCATCTCTGCCACCTTTTTGCCTATGGCGTTACCCTTTGCGCCATATTCGCAGCCGATGGTAATGATCTGATGTTTCATCGTTCTTCCCTTTCCTGAAAAAAGGGCCGCCTGTTCCC
>JAEDOO010000169.1 GCA_016301965.1 Lachnospiraceae bacterium
TGCTGAATGTTATTTTTGACCCACTGTTTATTTTTGTGTTCCATTGGGGTGTAAGAGGCGCGGCACTGGCGACTATCATTGGTCAGATCGCCACATTCATCTTAAGTTTCTGGAAGATGCATCATTTGAAAACGGTTAAGCTGAACTATACGGATATCCGTCCTGTGGCAAGACGGGCAAAACGGATTCTTCTGATTGGTCTGTCCGCTTTCCTGACACAGATTTCCATGGTATTTGTACAGATCATTTTGAATAACCAGGCTTCCAGATATGGTGCGATGTCACAGTATGGCGCGGATATTCCGGTGACCTGCTTTGGTATCGTTATGAAAGTCAATCAGATCATGATGTCTGTGATCATTGGTATTACTAACGCAACTCAGCCTATTTTTTCGTTTAATTTCGGTGCGGCGAAGTACGACCGCGTCCGTGAACTGGTGAAAAAAACCGTATGCGCCACCTTTATTGTGGGATGCCTTGGCTGGCTGGTGCTGCAGAATTTCCCGTCCCAGATCATCAGTATCTTTGGACAGGAGAGCGAGCTGTACAATGAATTCGCAGTTATGTGCTGCAAAAACATGACGAAAATGATCTTTGTCATGGGTGTTCCCATGATGGCCGGTGTGTATTTTCAGGCTGTGGGTAAACCGATGCAGGCGGTACTTTTGTCCTTATCAAGGCAGATCCTGTTTACTATTCCGTTAATGATCTGCCTCCCCATTTTCATGGGCGTTGTAGGTATTATGTATGCCTATCCGCTGGCGGATTGTTTCTCTATTACACTGGCGGTGATCCTTCTGACGGTGGAGATGAAAAGACTGCATCGGCTGGAGCAGGAGCAGAAGCGTATTGCGGAATAGAATAGTGAATTATTAAGGGCGCTGTAAAACAGATGGGTGATCATCTGTGGAGCAGCGCTCTGTTTTTGCTCAAAAAGAAGGGAGTATCGCTTCTCAACTGGACAGATCAGTTCTTATGCGATACTCCCGGTTATACAGATTATTCGTATCTGTTTGGTATCTTCACAGTTACGATTATCCTTCAAAATGGCATTTCTCAGCGTGTTCTTTAAGCTTTGTAAAACTGTCCTGACTGATCACATGCTCCATACGGCAGGCATCCTCGGCGGCAGTCTTGGGGTCTACACCAAGAGACACCAGCCAGCGGGAAAGAACCGTGTGTTTTTCGTAAACAGAAGAGGCAATAGCCATACCCTTGTCCGTCAGAGAAATAAAACCATTTTCGTCCATGGCGATATACTCGTTTGTACGGAGATTTTTCATGGCGACGCTGACACTTGGCTTGGAAAATCCCAGCTCTGTAGCAATGTCTGTTGAACGCACATAACCTTTGCGGTTATGAAGGATCAGAATGGTCTCGAGATAGTTTTCTGCTGATTCCTGAATCTTCATGATTTCCTCCAATCATTACTCGTAGAATGCCAACATTATATCATTTTTTTTGAAGGGTGGCAACCATCCGTGTTGTATATTGGGGAGGGTTTTGTTATAATCTAAAAAAACTAAAGACGAGGTGCAGGATGAAAAATATTGTTCTGATCGGTATGCCGGGTGTGGGAAAAAGCACCATCGGCGTTATTCTGGCAAAGGAGATCGGTTACCGCTTTCTGGATTCAGATCTTTTGATCCAGGAGAGAGAGGGTAAACTGTTAAAGGATATTATTGCAGAGCAGGGGATCGATGGTTTTCTGCAGGTGGAGAATGATGTAAATAAGTCAATTCAGACCGAAAAAACGGTGATCGCCACCGGCGGCAGTGTGGTGTACGGTGCGGAGGCCATGGAACATCTCAAGAAAATTGCCACGGTCGTGTATTTGAGCTGTCCTTATGACCGACTGACCAGGCGTCTGGGGGATCTGAAAGGACGCGGTGTTGTGCTCAGGGAGGGACAGACCCTTCGCACCATTTATGAGGAACGCTGTGCTTTGTATGAAAAATATGCGGACATCACCGTGGATGAGGGGTTGTATGATATTGAGCAGACACTGGAGATTCTGCTGACCACATTGAAAGAGCGTGGGAGAATCTGAACGTTGTGCTGTTCGACGAACAAAAAGCAGAAGAGAAAATCCGAAACCGCTCGACAACCAGAGAAAGGTGGAGAACATCTATGAGACAAAAGAGAATGCGTATAGATAAACGCACAATCCTATTCGTGTCAGCTATTGTTGTGCTTTTGGCAGGTATTGTTTTCGTACGTTCAGCTTTGCACTCTGCCAGCCGGAAAAATGAAGCAGAAACATCCGTTGCGTCCATGGAATCACAGGTTCAGTCCGTACAGGAAGAAAAAGAGGTGCCGCAAATCCCTGATGATGCCATGCCAAAGGCAGGTGAAGTGGCCGAGAATACCAGCATTACGATCAGCGCGGCGGGAGACTGTACCCTGGGCAAAGATCCGGCGGCGGCTTACAAAACCAGCTTAAATGCCTTTTATGATGCGCAGGGGGCTTCCTATTTTCTTTCCGGAGTAAAGGATATTTTTGCGTCGGATGATCTGACAATTGTCAATATGGAAGGCACATTGACAGACTCCGAGAAAATCGTGGAAAAAGCATTCAATTTCAAGGCAGATCCGGCATATGCGCAGATTTTGACGGAAGGTTCTGTGGAAGCTGCTAATCTGGCTAACAATCACAGTCACGATTATAGCGATGAGGGGTATGAGGATACCATAGTTGCTTTGGATGATGCAGGTATTGCCAACTTTGGATACGAAAGAGAAGCATCTCTGGAAATCAACGGGCTGAAGATTACGCTTTTGGGCTACAATATGCTGGCAGACCGTACAGAAAATCAAAAACAGATGAAAGAAAGTGTCAGCAAAGCCAAGGTAGGCGGAAGCAATCTGGTGATTGTTTCTTTTCATTGGGGAAAAGAGCGGCAATATTCGCCGGTGGATTATCAGAAAGAAACGGCCCATGCAGCCATCGATGCCGGTGCGGATCTGGTGCTAGGCCATCATCCCCATGTGCTGCAGGGGATAGAAAAATATAAGGACAGATACATCTGCTACAGTCTGGGAAATTTCTGCTTTGGAGGCAATAAAAATCCTTCAGACAAGGACACCATGATTTTTCAGCAGACCTTTACCTTCGAAAACGGCAATCTGCTGGACGATGATAACGTAAAAATCATTCCCTGCAGTCTGTCTTCTTCCAGCAAGAAAAATGATTATAAGCCCAGGGTGCTGGAGGGAGCTGAGAAAGATCGGGTCATGAAAAAGATTGAGGATATGAGTGATTTTTCCTGACAGAGCTGCAGAATTTGTGATGAGAAAAACATACTGCGGCAGGGAAAATATCGTGCTTATATCTCTTTTGAAATTGTATCAATTGCAGAAAAAATAAAAAAAGTTTGCAAAAAAATATTGACATATCAGGAAACAGATGGTATAGTATTACTTGTCGTTCGGGTTACCGATCAGATATGCGGAAGTGTCGGAACTGGCAGACGAGCAAGACTAAGGATCTTGTGAGCATTGTGCTCGTGTGGGTTCAAGTCCCATCTTCCGCAT
>JAEDOO010000028.1 GCA_016301965.1 Lachnospiraceae bacterium
ACACCGGTCAGCATATTAAAAACCGTGGTTTTTCCGGCACCGTTCGGTCCGATCAGCCCCACCAGTTCTCCCTTATAGATCTCTATATTAAAATCATTCACTGCGCGGAGTCCGCCAAACGTGATTCCCAGGTGCTTTGTCTGTAATACAGGAGTTCTCTGCTCACTCATTTGCCGCCCCCTCCTCTCTCTTTTCCGTTACCTCTTTTTTCCGGGAAAAATGCTTTTTTATTCTGGACGGCCACTGGGGAATATCGCACAGCGCAAACTCACTGGTACCCAGAATTCCCCTGGGTCTGAACATGATCACTACGATCAGTGCAAGAGAATATACCAGCATGGGATAAGTAAATATTCCCTGAAGAAATGCCGGCAGAGCGTTGACCCATGCACCGTTTTTGATGGTATAGTTCAGGAAAAACATGCCGATAGCCGCCACTACAGAACCGGTCAGGGATCCCATACCTCCGATAACGACCATAACCACAATAAATACAGAATTCAGAATAGAACCATTGGTAAACGCAAACGATGTGGTCGCCAGTGCCGAATTACAGCAGGAATACAAAGCTCCCGCCACACCGGCAAAAAAGGCGGAAAAGGCAAAGGTCATGACCTTGTAAAAGCTCACATTGATTCCCGATGCAGAAGCCGCAATCTCATTATCCCGGATAGCCCGGATGATCCGGCCGTATTTTGAGCGAACAAACATGAACATTACGGTCATACACAGGATCACCGCCAGCACACCAAGCCACATGTATTTCATTTTTTCATCATTGGAAAATCCCAGCCCGTTAGCGTACAGAGCCGATGAGGCAGCCCCCTGGGAAAGTCCCTGCTGCCCGCAGAAGGGAATATTATTGATCAGATTGACAATGATCATACCAAAACCCAGTGTAATGATGGCCAGATAGTCACCTTTCAGACGCAGGGCCGGAATACCCACAAGCAGTCCCAGTACCGCTGCCAGCAGTCCGGCAGCGATAAAACTGATCAGAACAACAAGAATAAACGCTGCCCCTGACTTTTCGTCGTAAAATCCCGACCGCTGAAAAGCAAGAGAGATCAGTGCTGCCGCGTAGGCACCTACCGCCATAAATCCGCAATGACCGAGAGAGAGCTGGCCAAGAAAGCCCAGTACCAGATTCAGAGATGCTGCCATAATGATCAGGTAACAGCACTGCCATACCGATGGCACTATTTTCAGTTTGATCGTATTTCCGCCTGTCACACTGATAATCACTGAGGCGATGAGCAGTATGGCCACTGCAAGAAAATTCACCAGATAACGTTGCGCAGTCTTATTCTGTCTCATACTTTTTCCCCCACATTCTTTCCCAAAATACCCGCAGGCTTGATCATCAGTACAATGATCAGGATCAGGTAGACAAATGTATCTGACATGGAAGAGCTGATGTATGTATTGGTCGCAGACTGGACGATTCCGATCACCATACCTCCCAGCATGGCACCGGGAAGTGAGCCGATACCTCCCAGAACTGCGGCAACAAAAGCATAGATACCAAGGGTAGCTCCCATGGTCGTATAGATCTTCGGATACTGGGCAATATACATCAGTGCCGCAATAGCAGCAAGCCCTGCACCGATCGCAAAGGTCGTAATGATCGTTCGGTTGACGTTGATTCCCATCAGAACAGCGGCCTGCTTATCCTCCGATACGCAGCGCATGGCCCGGCCGATACGGGTTTTCTGTGTAAACAGAAATAAGGCAATCATGACCAGTGCGGATACAATGATCGTAATGATCGTAGCACTGCTGATGGACACGCCGCCCACCGTGATGGTCTGTGTAAACAGGGTATAGGGTACACGGGGATCCGGGCCGATAGCCGGTATGGCCTGAGCCAGATTTTCCAGTACAAAGCTCATGGCGATTGCCGTGATCAATGCCGTCAGATTGGTGCCCTTTTTACGGACGGGACGATATGCCAGAAGTTCCACCAGCATACCCACACATGCACAGACAATAACTGCCAGTATGACCGCCGTCCAGCCCGGCAGTCCCATTTTCATCATGATCGGTATGGTAAAGTAGAGCGTATATCCGCCCACCATGATAAAATCTCCGTGGGCAAAATTGATCAGTTTGATAATGCCGTATACCATGGTATATCCCAGAGCGATCAGCGCGTACACACTGCCCAGGCGAAGCCCCGTGATCAAAAACTGTATAAAGGTGATCATATGATTTTCCTCCTTTATGCTGTGTAAAATAAAGTTCATCCTGCGAGAAAAGGAGAGGCATTCACCTCTCCTTAGATACTCTCTGTCTGGAAAAGCTTTATTCTACTTCCAGAGCCTGGATAGAACTCTTGGTTACTGTTGTATCACCGTCATTGTAGCTGTATCCCATCAGGACACCGCTCTTAATCGGAGTACCGGTCTCATCAAAGGAGAACTTACCGCTGGCAACCTCATATACTACACTTGTGTCGGCCAGAGCAGCCTGTACATCAGCTGCGGCAGAGGATCCGGCAGCTTCCATAGCCTTCTTGTAAACCAGTACGGAATCATATCCTAAAGCGTCAAAGTTATTCGGGGCCTCACCGTATTTATCTTTATAGGCACTTACAAAAGCAGCTGACACATCCGTTGCGGCCAGGTCTTCTGCATAATGGTTAATAAAGTAGAAATTATTGTAAACGCTGAGATCCGCGCCCTCCGGAATGGTAGTCTCGGTATTATCCACACCATCACATCCCAGAAGAACACCGGTAAATCCGGCCTGACGGGCCTGCGGAACCAGATAAGGACCGGTTACATCATAATAGAACGGAATGAATACCAGCTCTGCACCGGCAGAAACCATCTTGTTAAACTGATTGGTGTAGTCCACATCCGTCATGGTAGCCACAGATTCTTCTGCGACTACTTCAACGCCAAGCTCTGCGCAGGAAGCGGAGAAGGCATCTCTCAGTCCGGCGGAATATGTATCCGCGGAACAATATACAATACCAACTTTTGTATAGCCGTTATCAGCCGCATATTTTGCTGCCAGCTCGCCCTGGAAGGAATCTTTAAAGCAGGTACGGAATACATAATCCATCTCTGTCGTCAGGGCATCTGCTGTACCGGAAGGAGTGATCAGTACAACACCCTCAGAGTTTGCCACGGAAGTAATGGCAGAGGTACAGCCGGAAGTTGCGGAACCTACCACCAGTTCAACCCCATCAGAGATCAGGGCATTCATGGCATTCAGACATTCTGTGGAGTCACCCTGGTCATCCTTTGTGTCTGTAGCCAGCTCATAGGCTTTACCGTCAAGAACAACACCGCCTTCGGCATTGATCTGCTCTACAGCCAGCTCCACACCGTTGGAAACATGGGTACCGTATACAGCCAGAGTACCGGTCATCGGTCCGATCACACCAAGAGTAATGGTTCCCGCAAACTCTCCGGAAGGAGCGGCGCTCTCAGCAGCGGATTCTGCTGCGGAAGAAGCAGCCGCTTCACTGGCAGCGGAAGTAGCAGCGGATTCTGCTGCACCTGAAGATGAGCTTCCGCAGGCAGCCAGGCTCAGAGCCATACCCATGGCCATAAACAGACTGATCAGTTTTTTCTTTTTCATAATAACGTCCTCTCTTTCTGCCTGAAACAGGAAAGGGGCACAGCAAAACATCTTCGCTGAACCCCTTCGTACATTCCAGACAATATTTATGAAGGAAACGGAACATCACTGCATATTCTGCAGATATAAAAAAGGCGTACAGAAATATTCTTTCGTACACCTTTGTCCTTTTATCCGTCTCATTCAATTTACGAACATTCTAATACTGACCTTTTGATTTGTCAACTATAATAAATATATGGTTCTATTTTTATGCATTTTATACATTTTTCTTTTGAGGAGCAACATTTATTTGTGAGAATTGAGCTAATTGCAGAATCTGGCAGGGGGGACGGTTCCATGGACAAGGGTCGGTTCTGTGTCCGTCCCCCTGGACAGAGATCCGTCCCTTGTCCGTGCTTTGCATCAGCTCAGCCTTCCATACAACTCCACCGGCACATTGGCTTTCACCCGAATGCCGTCCGCCAGATACTCTTCCTCCAGAAGCTGCCCTTCCCGGCGGATCAGCTGCAAAAGTCCTGCGTCTTTATAGGAAAATATCCTCTCCAACAGAATATAGGACTCCTTCACCAGCCCGGACAGTGCATTGCAGCACTCATCCAGACCTTCTCCGGTCAGTGCGGAAATCTGCAGGCATTTCTCCGCCCGTCTGTCATGAAGTCCATGACGGTCCTCCAGACGGTCACATTTATTAAACAGCGTAAGAATCTTCTTCTGGTCTGCCTCCAGATCATGCAGCGTATCATACACCACCTGCATATGCATGTCCCGCATAGGATCCGATGCATCCACCATATGGATGATATAATCCGCGTATTTTGCCTCCTCCAGTGTGCTCTTAAACGCTTCGATCAGATGATGAGGCAGTTTATGGATAAAACCAACCGTATCTGTCAACAAAATCTCCTGTCCGTTTTCCAGCTCGAGAAGCCGCGTCGTAGGATCAAGGGTGGCAAACAGCTTATCCTCTTCCAGCACATTTGCTCCTGTCATACGGTTCAAAAATGTGGATTTCCCCGCATTCGTATACCCGACGATAGCCACCGTTGGAATATGGTTCTCTTTTCTTTTTTCCCGAATCAACTCTCTGTGCTTCTGCACCGTCTGCAGTTCTTCCTTCAACTTGGAAATCCGACCATGGATCAGACGCCGATCCATCTCCAGCTTTTTCTCACCAGGTCCCCTGGTACCGATACCGCCGCCCAGACGTGACAACGATGCTCTCATACCCACCAGCCGTGCCGCCCGGTACCTAAGCTGCGCCAGTTCCACCTGGATCTTACCCTCACTGCTTCTGGCCCTGGCCGCAAAAATATCCAGGATCACCATGGTTCTGTCCAGCACCTTACACTCCAGAATCCGCTCCAGATTGTTCATCTGCGCCGGAGACAACTCATCATCACAGACCACCCCATCCGCATCATACATCGCCAGCATCTGCCGCACTTCCTC
The DNA here is from genome assembly GCA_016301965.1 of Lachnospiraceae bacterium. Taxonomy (GTDB): domain Bacteria; phylum Bacillota; class Clostridia; order Lachnospirales; family Lachnospiraceae; genus UBA11957. Next base: position 5,044 of record JAEDOO010000028.1, read on the forward strand.
CAGCTTACCGCTGCCCATATATGTGCCCGGATGGATCCTCTCTGCATTCTGCACCACACAAGCCACCGAATCTCCGCCGGCTGTCTGCACCAGTTCCTCAAGCTCCACCAGAGAATCTTTCATCGGAATCATCTCCGACCGCTCCGCCGTCTGCACCCCGATTAAGATAAACCGCTCTTTTACATCCTCATTCACCAACATTTCACCCATCGCACACACCTCAAACAAAAAACCGGCCACAATACATCGCCATTATTTCACTCTACACCCATCATTTTTCAACAGAACACGTTAATTCATACAACAGGGCTTTTTCCACAAGCTCAAATGCCTTTCATCCAGTCATCCTAGCCCTCCGCACGCAACAGCCACTCAAAAAAACAGATAGTCCAGATGGAGATATACCGGCATATATACTTTACAAGCGACTTTCCGAGCACGACTCCGAGACTACAGGCTCGGAGCGAGCGCAGGGAGCGCAGAAAAGTATATATGCCGGTATATCTCCATCTGGACTATCGTCACTCTCCACTATCTACTACCTAAAAACTGACTCTCCCGCACAGCCTCATCATCCCCCGGATACAACTCCAGGTACTCATCCATATACTTCTTAGCCTGCGCAAAATCCAGCTTATACTCATATGCCACAATACGATTAAACAAAAGACTCTGCTTATCCTCTTCTGCAGCAAACGAAAGTCCTTTCTCAATACTGTCAAGAGCAGCGTCATAATCCTTCTCTGCAATACTGCACAGAGCAAGCCCATTATAGGCCTCTGCCGCATTCTCATTGCGAGACAGATATTCCTGATAGAGAGAACGGGCACTTACTACATCATCCATAGCCAGATACACCTTGCCAAGCAGCAGCCGGGCCTCATCAGAATTTTTACCCACCGCCTGTATCAGCTCATCTCTGGCTTTATCGTAATACCCCAGAGTATAATTGAACAGACCCCGATAGTAGTAATCTTTTACCTCTGTACGGCCATCTTCTCCATTGTCCAGTGCCTGTTCAAGAAAGGTCTCTCCGTTCTTTTCCATGCCATACTGCTGACAGACAGAGTAGATCAGCCAGCTGACCTCATAACTGTCATCCAGCGCAACAGCTTTCTCAAAATCTTTCAGTCCGCGATCCGTATCGCCTTTTTCCATATACACTGTGCCGCGTTTTTCATAAGCTTCAGCCGTATGGGTATACTCCAGGAGATTGGTATATGCTTCAGCTGCCCGTACAAGCTCTCCTCTGGCACGATATGATTCTGCCAGATAATAATACACATCGATGGTAAAGGCGTCATTAACATCCTTCATCTCTTCCAGGCTTTGTTTTAACATAGTAATGGCAGATTCATACTCTCCCATTTCATAATAGGCAATTCCCAGCCCACGATAATTTTCCGCCAATCGCTGATCTGTTTCCAACCCTTTCTGAAAAGCTTCCACTGCCTGAGCATAGGAACCGGATTCCAGATTTTTGATTCCTTCACTGTAAAATTTGTCCGCTTTGCCGCTGCACCCTGTAAGTGTCAAAGCCAGCAAAACAGCCACTGTCATCTGTACTCTGCGTTTCATCCGCACTTCTCCATTATCCTTCCAGAACCAGGCCTTCATGCCGCATCACATCGATCACCTGATTCACATACTTCTCACATAAGCTGTCATCGGCAGCCTCTACCATTACACGAATCAAAGGTTCTGTCCCACTTTCACGCACCAGAATACGTCCGTCAGCGCCTAATGCCTCGGAAACCTTCTCCACCTCAGCCTGCATGGCAGGATTTTCTCTGGCTGTCTGCTTGTCAGCCACCCGCACATTCTTAAGAAGCTGCGGATAAATCTTAACCTCACCTGCCAAAGTTCCCAGCGTTGTTTTCGTTCTGGTCAGAACCTCCATGATCATCAGAGACGTCAAAATACCATCACCTGTAGATGCATAGCGGTTAAATATAATATGACCTGACTGTTCTCCGCCCAGACTATACCCATTAGCCTGCATATTTTCACTGACATATTTATCACCTACAGCAGTCTGCTCATAGTGAATGCCTTCTCTGTCGCAGGCCTTGTACAGACCGATATTTGACATGACAGTTGTCACAATGGTATCGCCATTAAGCTGTCCCTTTTCTTTCATATATTTTCCGCAGACATACAGGATCAGATCTCCGTTGATCACATGACCGTACTCATCTACAGCAATACAGCGGTCTGCATCCCCATCATAGGCAAAACCAACATCCAGCTGATTTTCCAGTACATATCGCTGCAGATATTCAATATGCGTAGAACCGCATTCTCTGTTAATATTTGTTCCATCCGGTGTATTGTTGATGACATAGGTCTTGGCGCCCAACGCATCAAATACACTCTTGGCAACAGATGACGCACTGCCGTTGGAACAGTCAATACCGACCTTCCAATTTTTATAAGAACGAGTAGGGATGGAGATCAGGTAACCGATATACCGATTTCTTCCGGCCACAAAATCCACTGTACGTCCTATATTTTCTCTGTGCGCAAAAGGTATCTCCGGAATATCGCCATCAATATAGGCTTCAATCTGTGCTTCAATAGCAGCATCCATTTTCTGCCCATTGCCATTGATCAGCTTAATTCCGTTATCATAAAAGGGATTATGGCTGGCAGAGATCATGATACCACAGTCAAACTCATCGGTACGTACCACATATGCCACGCTGGGAGTCGTCGTAACGTGCAGAAGAAAAGCATCTGCACCGGAAGCTGTAAGTCCCGCCACAAGAGAATACTCAAACATGTAGCTGCTTCTTCTGGTATCTTTACCGATCACGATCTGTGCCTTATGCTCCCGTCCGAAATACCAACCCAGGAAACGTCCCACTTTATATGCATGCTCTACTGTCAGATTTACATTTGCCTCTCCGCGAAATCCATCTGTTCCAAAATATTTACCCATCTTATCCTCCAAATCTGTGGATACTTATGATCTACATATTTTTATAGTTAAAATATGAATTTACCCTTGGTTTATCTATGCTTTTACCTGCATATTACAAGCTGCATTCTGCTCCATTATAGTCACTGCAGCTGTTTTCGTCAATCTGCGGCTCATTTCTGCACGGTTATGCCCCGTTCCCGGGCATAAGCAAGCACCTGCGGCAAAGCTTTTTCTTTCTCCACACCACAAAGATGCAGATCATGGGCAAATGCCAGCACCTCAGAAAAAGCAGGCCCCGGCCGTAGTCCGGCCTTCACCAGATCCGCCCCCATCACACAGGGACGAGACATGATCTCTTCATACAGTTCCAGCCGTTCCAGAAGAAATCTTTCCTCCTGTTCATCCCGAACAGCGCCATCTCTCCCCATCCGGTCACTAAAAGACAGCAGCAGCAGATCTTTTGGTACCATGGCTGCGTCAAACATACGGTTTGTCGCAGCAAAAGAGGCTCTGTCTTTTCCCAGCTGATGCGGACGCATATGCAGTTTTACCATGTTCAGGACATATTTATTCAGCTGTACCTCTGTGGTCAGCCGGCTTACAAAACGTTTTGCCAGGGGTACCCCCTCTGTCTCATGATTGATGGCCCGAAGACCCTTTTCTGTCATTTTTGTAGCTGTACTCTTGCCCATATCGTGACACAGTGCCGCCATCAGAAGATTTATGGCAGAAGATGCCCTATCTTTTCGAAGTGCAGCCTGATCCAGCACCATCATCGTATGGGTCCATACATCCCCTTCCGGATGTGTTGCAGGATTCTGTTCCACGCCGATCAGACTTTTAAGCTCCGGAAACCAGATATCCAGCTGCTCCATTTTACGCATTTCGGAAAAGAACACGGAAGGCTTTGGTGCCTTAACCAGTGCCTTCTGCAGTTCACCCATAATACGTTCGCTGGCCAAAGCAGACAGATCCATCGTTTTTGCTAAGGCAATCGTCTCCTCTGCCACAGTGAAGCCAAAACGGGCTGCAAACTGTGCTGCCCGAAGCACCCTTAAGGGATCCTCCACAAAAGTCACACTGTTTACATGGCGAAGAACACCTTTATGCAGATCCTCAATACCGCCGAAATGATCGATCACCTTACCGGTCAGTACATCCTCCATCAGCGCATTCATGGTAAAATCCCGGCGAAGAGCCGCTTTATACGTTCCCAGATAGGGATCTACATACACCGCAAAATCCTTGTGCCCCCTCCCGGTAGCCTCTTCTTTTCTCGGCATGGCAATATCCAGTCCATATCCCCGAAGACCATAGATTCCGAAACTGGCACCCATCTCCGTTCGTTTTCCCAGACTGTCCAGAATAACCCCCAGCGTTTCCGGTGAAATGCCATGGATCTCAATATCAATATCCTTATTTTCCATGCCCATCAGCTTATCGCGCACACAGCCGCCGACGAAATACGTGCTTCCGCCGGCTGCCTGCACCCGTAATGCTATCTCATGGGCCATCTCTACATCTTTATTACTCATATCAGTCATTCAATTTTGCCAGCTTTGCCGCCTGGTCTGCGCTGGTCAGCTGGTCGATGATCTCGTCCAGATCGCCGTTTAAGATTTCGTTCAGACGATGGCTGGTATATTTGATCCGATGATCCGTCACACGTCCCTGTGGAAAATTATAGGTACGGATCTTCTCAGAACGGTCACCTGTTCCCACCTGACTTCTTCTGGCCTCAGCCTCCGCATCGTGGCGCTTCTGCAGTTCCAGGTCATACAAACGGGAACGCAGTACCTTGATGGCCTTATCCTTATTCTTAAGCTGGGATTTCTCATCCTGGCAGGAGATCACGATACCTGTAGGGATGTGCGTCAGGCGAACAGCAGAGTCTGTGGTATTTACGCACTGTCCGCCGTTTCCGGACGCGCGGAACACATCAAATTTACATTCGTTCAGATCCAGCTCAAAATCGATTTCCTCCGCTTCCGGCATAATAGCCACGGTAATCGTGGAGGTATGGATACGGCCGCCGGATTCTGTCTCCGGCACACGCTGTACACGATGTACACCGCTCTCATATTTCAGCCGGGAATAAGCACCGGCACCATTGATCATAAAAGTAACTTCCTTAAAACCGCCGATACCGTTCTCATTCAGACTCAGCATCTCTGTCTTCCAGCGGCGGCTCTCCGCATATTTTACCAGCATACGATAGATCTCTGCCGCAAACAGAGCAGCCTCATCTCCGCCGGCACCGGCACGGATCTCGACAATAACGTTTTTCTGATCGTTGGGATCCTTAGGCAGAAGCGCCACTTTCAGCTGCTGTTCCAGCTCCTGGATCTCCTTTTTTGCATCGGAAAGCTCTTCCTTGAGCATTTCACGCATTTCCTCGTCCTTTTCCTCGTCCAGAAGCATCAGACTGTCCTCGATGGTCTCCTGGCATTTCTTGTAGGCTTTATACGTATCCACCACCGGCTGCAGCTCTGCCTGATCCCGCATCAGCTTCTGAAAACGGGCAGAATCCCCTGCCACTGCCGGTTCGTTTAATTCATTTAAGATCTCCTCCAGACGAATCTGCAGGGTTTCCAGTTTATCCATCATTGCACTGTCAAACATCTCTTACTCCTCCTGTTGTTCATCTGCTTTCCATCCCAAAGCCACCCGGTCAAGGCCGGCCAGATCCTTCAGGATTTCTATATCATTATAGCCTGCATTGTTTAAAAGTTCCGTCAGCGCCTGCCCCTGATCGTAACCGATCTCAAAGGCCAGAAGCCCTCCGGGAACCAGAAAACGCCGGGCATCCGCAACAATTTTCCGATAAAAATCCAGACCATCCTCACCACCGTCAAGAGCCAGTAACGGTTCATGGTCCCTCACCTCTGCATCCAGAGTTAAGATTACATTTCTCACAATATACGGCGGATTAGATACGATGATTTCATAAGTATCGTCTATATTTTCCCACAGATCACTGCGGATAAACCGTGCTTTACATTCCAGTCTGTCCGCATTCTGACGGGCCACACAAAGCGCCTCTTCAGAAATATCCGCACCGGTACCCAAAAGCCCGTTTGTTTCCTTCAAAAGGCTCAAAAGTATACATCCGCTGCCTGTACACATGTCCAGTATCCGTCTTTTTTTATTCTTTGGGAGAGGTACACTTGCAAGACGCGTCAGCACCGCCTCCACCAGCACTTCTGTATCCATTCTGGGAATCAATACATTTTCATTGACCCAAAAAGGATAGCCCATAAACCACGCTTCACCCGTGATCTGCTGAACGGGAATGTGCTGCTTTCTCTTCTCCAGCATCTTTGACAGACTGCACACCTCTTCAGCGCTTAAGCATCTATCACGCTTCAGCGTATACTCCATACGGCTCATGCCCGTCACATAAGAAAGCATAAGCCAGGCATCACTGTCCGCGTCCGTTATTTTGGCATTTTCCAAAGCGACAGAAGCTTTTCTCAGCCATTCCTGGGCCGTCATCCTTCCTTAACCTCAACACCATTTTCCGAAAGATAGGCTTTCCAGTCAAAAACCGCTTCCACTGCAGCAATAGCCACTTCCACCATGGAATCATCCGGCTCAGCAGTTGTCAGTTTTTGCAGCCAAAGGCCCGGCTTGCTCAGAAGGCGGATCACCGGATTATCACTGCTGCCCGCCAGACGGATGATCTCGTAGGATACTCCGGCGATCACCGGAATCAGAAGAAAACGGATCACAATCCGCCACAGCGGAGATTCCACACGAATAAACAGAAAAAAGATAACACTGACAACCACCACAAAAAACAGGAAACTGGTACCGCAGCGTTTATGCTCGCGTGAACTTTTCAAAACATTCTCCACATTCAACTCCAGTCCATGTTCGATACAATTGATGCACTTGTGCTCTGCGCCGTGATACATAAAGGTTCTCTGAATATCCTTCATCCGGGAGATCAGGAGAATATAGCCAAAAAAGATCAGCAGCCGGATACATGCCTCCAGAATAGTAATCAACATTTCTGATGTTGTCACCAAACGAAGTACGCGAGAAGCAAAATAGGGAAGCATGATAAACAGGCCCACACACAACACCAGTGACAGCATTACGGCACCGGTCATCATTATTTTGTCTTCCTTTTCCTTCTTTTTCTGCAGTTTTTCTATTTCCTCTTCGGTCTGAGGCTGTAGTTTTTCTTCTTCCTCATCCTCGTAAAATGTGGAAGAATACATCAGACATTTCGTTCCGATCACCAGAGATTCCAGAAAATTAAATACCCCGCGGACAATCGGCACTTTATATGCCCATTTCCAGGAAACCAGCGGCTTATAGGGATCTACCTTTACCTCGATGTCTCCATCCGGTTTTCGCACCGCCACAGAGTAGACATCTTTGTGCCGCATCATGATTCCTTCCAATACGGCCTGTCCGCCAATATTCGATGATTTCATTATACCCTCCAATATGCCTTATGCGCATTATTTACAGATTTTCCGTATGTATGAAAATAGGTTGAGATCTGCCGACCTCAACCTAATCACATCAACGATTTTATGGATGATTATTTCACACCATATTTCTTGTTGAATCTCTCGATACGTCCGCGAGCGGATGTAGCCTTCTGCTGTCCTGTATAGAACGGATGGCATTTGGAGCAGATCTCAACATGCAGATCCTCTTTTGTGGAACCTGTTACAAATGTGTTACCGCAGTTGCAGGTAACTGTAGCCTGATAGTATGCCGGCTGGATAGCTTCTCTCATGATATTCACCTCTTACTTTTTTCATTATTCCTTGAAATCTGTATATTTCAACTTGATTAAATTCAAACAGCTTCGTAATTGTAACATACATAATAGTAAAAAGCAAGTATAAACCTGTTTTTTTATCCTGCTTTTTGTATCTGCCACATTCCTGTACGGCAAACGATCACAGCAGCTTCTGTTTTTTCATCATCTGTACGAATTCTGCATTGTTGGCCGTACGGGAGAACATATTCAGGATATTCTCCACTGCCTCATCTGCCTTAAGGCCGTTTAAAGCCTTACGCATATTGTAAACCGTCTCCTGCTCTTCCGGGCTCAGGAGAAGATCTTCTCTCCGGGTACCAGATTTTTGGATGTCTATAGCCGGAAATACTCTCTTTTCCTGCAGCTTGCGATCCAGAACCAGTTCCATATTGCCGGTACCTTTAAATTCCTCATAAACCACGTCATCCATCTTGCTGCCCGTATCCACCAGAGCTGTTGCCAGTATCGTCAGGCTGCCGCCTTCTCGCATATTTCTGGCAGCACCGAAAAATCTCTTGGGCATATGCAGAGCCGCCGGATCAAGACCGCCGGACAGAGTACGGCCACTGGGCGGTACTGTCAGATTATACGCTCTGGCCAGACGGGTAATGCTGTCCAGCAGGATCGTCACGTCTTTTTTATGTTCCACCAGGCGTTTAGCTCTCTCGATCACCATCTCAGATACACGCTTATGATGCTCCGGAAGCTCATCAAAGGTAGAATAGATCACTTCCACATTCTCGCCGCGAATGGCTTCTTTAATATCCGTTACCTCCTCCGGGCGCTCATCGATCAGCAGAATGATCAGATGCATCTCCGGATTATTGTACAGAATGGATTTTGCGCAGTCCTTTAACAGCGTTGTCTTGCCGGCTTTTGGCGGGGATACGATCATTCCTCGCTGTCCCTTACCCACCGGACTGATCAGATCCATGATCCGCATGGCCATGCTTCCGCCGGGACGTTCCAGGCGCATCCGGACATTGGGAAATACCGGCGTCATATCCTCAAAATTGCGTTTTCTGGTGTTTTCTCCAGGTGCCATACCATTGATGGCTGTCACATATAGCAGTGCTGAATACTTTTCTCCCGGGCTCTTGATACGAGTATTACCCCGGACAATATCGCCTGTCTTCATATTGAAGCGGCGGATCTGAGACGGCGATACATAGACATCGTTATCACCAGGCATAAAATTATCTGAACGGATAAACCCAAAACCACCATCCTGTACAACTTCCAGAATACCTTCGGCCGCCTGTCCGCTGTCCAGCTGCTTATGCTCTGTGCGTATCTCCTCTATCTGTTCTTCTTTTTCCCGAAATTCTTTTCTCGGTGTATAAGCTGTTTTTTCCTCTTTTACCGCCTGCACCGGTATCTCTGTTTTTTCTGCTTTTTCTGTTTTTTCTTTCTCGTCAGCCTCAACCATTTTTTCGATCAGCTGCTCTTTTCTAAGCGTAGAAATCCCTTTTAAACCTCTGTGCTTGGCCAGATCACGAAGGACACTTGCAGACAGAGATTCATATTTTTCTCTCATCAATGTTCAGTTACCTCTGTTGGGGAAATTATTAACGATTGGAAACAATAGAATATATTTGCTATATCATACACTATGTTTTCTCTTTTTTCAAGCCGAAATCAAAATCAAGCATTGGCTCTCCGGACTATTTTCTCCGTGTATGACAATCAAAAATGATCCACTGGACCATTTATTGATATGCATGGCAATAAAAACGTGTATTCTTTTCTCTTTTCCGAGAAAAGAATACACATTTTTCATGCGGAAAAAGGGACTTGAACCCTCACGCCTTACGGCACAGGAACCTAAATCCTGCACGTCTGCCAATTCCGTCATTTCCGCAGCTGTATGCGCTCTGTGCTAAAAAAATACGTTCCACCGGATTCTTCTCCCTGTTTAGAGCAGCACAGAACATGGATTCTTTCCAAAATCCATGCCTATTATAAGCTTTGTCACTTCCTAATGTCAAGATATTTACACATTACGCACATAAGGCTGAAGGAGTGTTACACAAAACGTGTCTCTGTCCCGTTCCACTTTCAGCATTCCATTCATATCCCGCATGATCTTTTCGCAGGTTTTTAATCCTACGCCGGTACTGCCCTCGAGCGTCTCCCCCTGCAGCACTTTATTTTTTACCGAAAGATAAAAACAATTATCCCGGATCTTTGAGGTAAAAATCAGTTCCGCCGTTTTGTCCGCATATTTTCGAATATTTGATACCAGATTATCCATAACACGACGATAAAAATCCATATCGATATCCAGATATACATCCTGAATATCCGCAGCAAATTCTTTTCGAATCTGCCAGCCATCTGATAAAAGATCCGCAATCTGTGTATCCTCTATACTAACCAGTACGTCTGCCACACAGATCAGCTCCAGATCGTAATTTTCCTGCGTTTTTCCAGACACCAGTGAATACTCAAACAGTGTATCCGTCATTTCCTTAAGCTGAAAAGCTTTCTGATGTGCACATTCAAGATATTTCTCTTCCTGCTCCTTTGTCTGGAATCTGTGCATTTTCAAAAGCTCCAGATAACCGATCAAAGAAGTCATGGGAGTGCGGATATCATGGGATAAAGCGGTCACCAGATCCCTGTTCAGACGAACATTCTTTCTCTCTTCGTTTTCCCGAAACAGTACAGCTTCCCGCATATTGTTCAGTCCCTGTGCCAGTTCAGAAATTTCATCCCGCCCTTTTACCGTGATGGTATATTCCAGATCTCCGCCCTCCAGGATTTTGAGTTCATTTGCCAGCAATTTGATATACTGAATCTTTCGATTAATAAACAAAAGAAACACTACCAGGTAAAAAACGCCTCCCAAAACCAGACTGATAATGTATGCCACATTATAATAGGAATATATTTTGTCAAACATCATCATCACATGCAGCTTTCGACCATTCGCAAACATCAGCACGCCATTGGCATCCGCATTTTTCTTCGCCATAGTATATTCACTCTCAGACACCTTAACTGTTAATGGCTGTTCGTCCGAAAAAATGTAAAAATACGTCATTTCTTCTGTGTCTTCATCATACAGAGAAAAAGAAACATTCTCTTTTTTCTGCCAGCTGCTTATACGGGACGTATCCTCATCCGAAAGCTCATATTCATCAATGTAATTTTGCAGAGAACGAATCATTTCCAGAGCATGTTTTCCAAGGTACGCTGCCGATGAAAGCTGTCTGTCCACCCAGGCCACCCCCAGATAATAGGAAGTCTTCTGCACAGAAAAGGCAAACATAAGGGAAATCAGGGCTGCTGCCAGGATTTCAACGCGAAGCTTTGCCAGACCTCTTCTTTTTTTACTCAATTCTGTATCCCCTTCCCCATACCGTTTTGATGTACTCCGGCTTCTGCACATCCTCTTCTATCTTTTTACGAATATTTCGAATATGTACTGTAACGGTATTATTTGAAGCAATGTAATAAGTCTCTTTCCATACAGTTTCATATATGGTCTGCACGCTGAACACTTTCTTTCGATTTTCCGCCAAAAGACACAGGATCTGGTACTCCGTATCTGTAAAAAGAACCTCTTTTCCCTTTACGTAAACACTGCTTTTTTCCTTATCAATTACCAGATCTTTGATTCTGATCAAGTGGCTGTCCCCTGCCTCCTGACCGGAAACATTCTGATTATATGCGTAATAACGACGAATCAGTGCTTTCACCCTGGACAAAAGTTCCGCATAAGAAAAGGGCTTTACCAGATAGTCATCTCCTCCGGCAGTAAAACCGGCTATTTTGTCTGCATCCGTTGATTTCGCTGTCAAAAACAGGATCGGTACCATAGATTTTTTACGTATCTCACTACAGGCTGTGATTCCGGAGCATTCCGGCATCATCACATCCAGAATAACCAAATCAAAAGAATCATCCAGAAGATTCACGGCTTCTCTGCCGTTATTGGCCGTTATGACCTCGTAGCTTTCTCCTTCCAACATGATTTTTATCACTTCCAGGATAGACTCATCATCATCCGCTACAAGAATTCTTCTTTTTTCGTTTGTCATTTCATCACCAACCTCCTTTTTCGTAATAGTACCACAGGCATCCCCCTAAAAAACAGTACTGCAGAGTAATATTTACAATTATTCATATATTTTGGCACAAAAAAAAGTCCACTGGACCTCTTTTTCATATGTATGGCAACAAAAAAAACACTCTTTCGAGTGTTTACATTGGGTTCGCATTTCCCAGTCGAAACTGGGCTAGTTGGATTTGAACCAACGAATGCAGGAGTCAAAGTCCTGTGCCTTACCCCTTGGCGATAGCCCAATAAAAAAAGGGTGGATACAGGGATTCGAACCCTGGGCCTCCAGAGCCACAATCTGGCGCGCT
>JAEDOO010000029.1 GCA_016301965.1 Lachnospiraceae bacterium
TGGCCATCAGCATTTTGCGCAGAAATAAAAAGGCCGGAAAAAGCAGCTGTGGATGTGACTGCGGCAGCTGTACACAGAGTTGCCGGCGCAGATAGATATTTTATATATTTACATATTATTGTAAAATTGTACAATTTTTATTCTGTTTTATCGTTAATTATGTATACAATTAATCTTGTGTAATCACTTATACAGTGTTAAAACATACTACGTAAACAAACGAAAGCAAACAAGCAATGAATGGGATACATCGTCTGTAGATCCATCTTTCAGAGAGCCGTTGGCCGGTGTGAAACGGCAGATGCCCGCATACGACATCACCCATGAGCCTCCCGCTGAAACTGTAGTAAGCGGTGACGTCCTCTCCACGTTATCAGAGAAGCTGTTGATAGACAGTACTAAGCGGCCTGATATTTTACACAGACAACCAGAGTGGTACCACGGATAAAAATTCCGCCTCTGCAGTTCCTTAACGGGAACGGCAGGGGCGTTTTTTATATATAACATTCAAGAAAAGAGGTAGAATTAATGAACGGAATTTTGATGATGGTCATCGCCATCGCAGTACTTGGAGGAGCCTACCTCCTGTATGGACGTTACTTGCAGAACAAATGGGGTATCGATCCCACCGCTAAGACACCCGCCTACGAAATGGAAGATGGTGTAGACTATGTACCTGCAGACACCAACGTAGTCTTTGGACATCAGTTTGCATCCATTGCCGGAGCCGGCCCCATCAACGGACCCATTCAGGCTGCCATGTTCGGATGGCTTCCGGTACTCTTATGGATCCTGATCGGGGGTGTATTTTTCGGGGCGGTGCAGGATTTTGCCGCCATGTATGCATCTGTTAAAAATAAAGGCCGCACCATCGGCTATATCATCGAGGAATATATCGGAAAGACCGGTAAAAAACTGTTTCTCTTATTCTGCTGGCTGTTCTGCATTCTGGTCGTAGCCGCCTTCGCGGACGTTGTAGCAGGAACTTTTAATGGTTTTGTTGCGGATGATGCTGGTGTGGTCAGCACAGTAGCTGCCAACGGAGCCGTAGCCACCACTTCCATGCTGTTTATTCTGGAAGCTGTTGCTCTGGGACTGCTTCTTAAATATACCCATATGAACAAATGGGTCAACACCGCCATTGCCATCGTTATGCTGGTGGCTGCCGTTGCCATTGGACTGGCCTGCCCGGTATATCTCCCCCGTGAAACATGGCATATCATCATTTTTCTGTATGTCATGGTTGCATGTGTGGCTCCTGTATGGGCACTGCTTCAGCCCAGAGATTACCTGAACAGTTATCTTCTGATCTTTATGATTGTGGCTGCTGTTATCGGTGTTTTTGTTGCCAATCCGGCCTGCAATCTGGACGCATTTACAGGATTTTCTGTGGATGGACAGTATCTGTTCCCCATCCTGTTTGTTACCATCGCCTGCGGTGCCGTTTCCGGTTTCCACTCTCTGGTTTCTTCAGGAACAGCATCCAAGCAGATTAAAAACGAAAAAAATATGCTGCCGGTTTCCTTTGGTGCCATGCTGATGGAAAGTATGCTGGCCGTTATCGCACTGATCGCCGTTGCCTCTTTCGGCAAAGGTGAAGCCGTCGCTCAGGGACTGACCACGCAGCCCCAGATCTTCGCGGGTGCTATTGCAAACTTCCTGACCGTGATCGGACTGCCCCATGATCTTGTTTATACTCTGATCAACCTGGCGATCTCTGCTTTTGCACTGACCTCTCTGGACTCTGTAGCCCGTGTAGGCCGCCTGTCCTTCCAGGAATTCTTTATGGAGGATGATACAGATACGGAACATATGAACCCTGTTCTCAAAGTGGTCACGAACAAGTATTTTGCCACTGTTCTGACTCTGGTTCTTTCTTATCTCCTGGCCAAGGTCGGATATGCAGAAATCTGGCCGCTGTTTGGTTCCGCCAACCAGCTGTTGTCTGTACTGGCACTGGTTGCCTGTGCTGTCTTCTTAAAGAAGACCAAACGTCAGGGTGTGATGCTGTGGCTTCCCATGTTCTTTATGATGGCCGTAACCTTTACCGCCCTGTCCATGACGATCTGTAAGCTTGGCACTACACTGTTTACGTCAGGCCTCAGCCTTGGCAGTACACTGCAGCTGATCTTTGCCATACTGCTTTTGCTGCTGGGTATCATTGTTGCCGTTCAGGGAGTACATAAACTGACAGAGAAGGCAGAAAAAGCGGCTTAACAAACTGCTGTACGCCTCTGTCGGAAAGAGATCATATACATAACATAATACCGTATACTACGAACAGTCGTATCATATGAAAAGCACCGGCTCTACATCATCCGTGTACCAGCCGGTGCTTTTTATTTCTTTTACGTGTTTCCTTCTGAATTTATCATTCTGTTCATCCATGGCTATATTTTTATTCTGAACAGCCCATGCCTGTTACAGCATGCATACAGATACTTTGTTCTGCTTCTCTTAAATCTCGCCTCTGCATTTCCCTCAGGATACAGTTTGACCAACTGCACACCATTATCGGAAACTGCTGCCAGAAAAGAAATATAGTGCTCCTTTGTCATGGGATGATCCATGGTCACATAATACTCATCCTCCACAATCTCAGTTCTGATACGGTGCTCGTCGTCCATAGGCTCCGCTTCCATCGGCGGCAGCGTAATACCGCAGCAGCTGACCATAGCCTGTCCGGTGCTGTGGATTACATTTTGGCAGACAGGGCACACATACCACAGGGAACGCAGCATATTTGCGCAGCGATTTGTATTCTGAATATTCTCTCCGGAAAGCAGCTCGAGCACCGATATACCCAATGCGGCGGCAAGAGGTTCCAGTAAGGTAATATCCGGGTACCCATGCCCCGTCTCCCACTTGGATACTGCCTTGTCACTGACCTGAATGATTTCCGCCAGTTCCGCCTGTGTCATATTATTCTGTTCCCGAAGTTTTCGGATGACCGCACCCGTCACATATTGATTCATGATGACTTCCTCCTTTCGAAGAATAGAATAACATCCACGAAGGAGTGGCTCAACCTACGCAGAGTAGACTGCATTATATGGACGCGAGGCGATCCTCGTCAATCTCGATCACACAGGCTTCTGTAGTAAAAGCCTGACACAGCAAACGATATCCCTGCTTCAGCTTCTCCTCAGACAGCCACAGCTGATCCGCGGAGGTGATCTTTAACTCTCCTTCAATAACTTTGATATAACATCTGCCGCAGTTTCCTCTGCAGCCGCAGGGTGTCTTTACTTTTACTTTCTGACTCAGCAGATAATCCTGTAAGCGTATGTTTGCGGGACACGCTATTCTCATTTTGTTTCTCCCTTTCCCGTTGTCGGACATGTTTTTTCATCAGTATATACGAATATTTTTCGCGAATCAACAACCGGATAATTCCGCAAAAAGCACCGGCTCCACATCTTTCCATGTCACAGCCGGTGCTCTACTTTACATATCGTATCATATCTACCTCATATTCAATTGTACTTCTCAAGCTCTTCTGTCATAATACTCTTCCAGAAACTGCTCGATCTTCTGCCATACGTTCTTCATATCCATTCTCCTGTCTCTCTCACCAGATATACTTCCGGAAATTCCATCACGTTCACTTTATTTATGTGCGCATTCTTTGTAATACTCTTCCAAGAACATTTCTAATTTCTTTAACATATCGTTGTCCTCCTTATTTTTATTTGGGATTTTGTCTTCCCTTTTGATGATTTAACTATATCACCGAAAGCAATAATAGTAAAATACATATGTTATTGTGTTTATGATACTTTTAAGGTATGTTTTCAAAACTAACAGACCGGGGAATATACATCTCCCCCGGCCTGTCTTAAACAGTTTTTTCTGAATAATTATCTTTCATACAATATGGCAAACCCACTACACCACAACACCGTCATACCGTCTGATAATTGCATAGATTTCATCCGTCTTCTTTCCTGTAATCTCTGCAATTTTTACCGCACTGAACCCATTGTTATAAAGTTGACCAATAATTTCTGTCTGCCCTTCCACACGGCCCTCCGCGCGACCTTCCGCACGTCCTTCTGCACGTCCCTCTGCACGTCCTTCTGCGCGCATGCTCGCCATATCACACTCATAAAAGAAACGTGCTTCACACTGTTCCCGGATCTTCTTATCATTATTTAATACTTTTACCAACTCTGCCACTTCTTTAAACACCTGCCTTTCTTCTGCTATAGCGTCCAGTTCTTCTCTGCTGTCGGCTTTGATCATTCTGGCCCACTGTAGGATGTCTTTTTGCGTATCTTCGTCCGCCATCTCCATTTTGGTCAGATCCAGTATGCGAATACAAAATTTGTCTGTATATTGGCGTTGCGTCCGACAGTTCTGTATCCTGTACTCCGAATAAAACTCTGCATCTTCCGGAAACAGGGTAAAGGCCAGAATACCTATATGACAGCTCTCCCGCAGAGAATCATATGGTTTTCCGCTTTCCAGCTCATTAAAGCATCTTGCCCAATACAACAGCGAACGTTCCGGCCAGAAACTCTGGCGCTGGATCTGCAGTTCAATATTGATCACCTTGTTTTTGTTTAACTCTACCTTGACATCAAGCATACAGGTTTTCCCGTCAATCGTTTCCCCCAGTTCAATGGGATTCATGATCTCCACAGAAACGATCTCCGCTTCATCCAGATGCAGCAATGCGCACAGAAGACTTTTTAATGCGGATCGGGATTTCTGCAGCACAGCCCGAAACATGTAATCGTTCTGCATACCGTAAAATCTTTTTTCCAATGGTCTCCTCCTTTGATTCTTAAAAGCAGGAGACACTGTCAACTTTACTCTCCCGCTATCAATAGTGACATAGCAGGGATTTTCGAGAGTTCTCGTTAACAGATAGGAAATGAAATGTGATAGTAGAGATGAAAATATGCTATATATCCATAATATCATATTTTTATTTATAGTCAATATCCTCTTCGCAATTATTCAAAACATACCCATATACCAACAATGTGCCCCAAGCCTGCAAAGGCAGGGATTATCACTCTTCATTTTATACACAGCCTGCAAAAAATACAGTAAAAAGCACCGACTCTGCATCTTTCACAGCAGTCGGCGCTTTACTATAAGCTTTCAATATCTTTCTGATCCCATCATTTCATTTCAAAAAATGTAGTCTCCAGTTCCGGATAAACATTCTTAAGAGAAATACGATTGCCCGACCAGTTCACAAAGCAGTGCACACTTTTCGCAGTTGCCTTCAGCTCCTTGGTCTTCTTCTCATACAGCCGATATTCCAACGCCATCTTTCGTCCATCATAGCTGACGATCCGGGCAGCCACAACTACGGTATCCTGATAATGAAACGGACTGATGTATTCGATGCTCTCTGAAAGCAAAGGGCAGATCACCTGCAGTTCTTCCTGCTGTTCGCAGCCAAAGCCTACCTGATCCAAAAGCTCCATTCTGGCATTCTCCAGCCATCTGGCATAATTGGTCTGGCTGACGGAGCCGGATCGGTCTGTTTCATAATAACGGACGCGATGCTCATAGGGGTGGATCTCTACCTTATACCCCTCATCACATTTGGAAATTTCCTGTTTCTGCATAATCTATGCTCCTCCCTGATAATTAAGTGTGGGCAAATGCATAAAACTGTTTGCTCTTACCTAAATTATAGGTCGGTCATCGGCATTGTCAATTGAGTTTATCCTTTTTTAATAAAGCTCCTGATTTCCCCGATGATTTACTCTTCCAGGAAGCCTTCGCCAAAGACTTCATTTGTCTCGGTGATCATGACGAAGGCTCTGCGGTCGATTTCCTGGGCTGCACGGCGCACCATGTAGGCCTGGGATTTGGAGCAGGCGCACAAAAGGACTTCTCTGTCGTCTCCGGTGTAGCTTCCACGGCCTTTTAACTGGGTAGAGCCGCGGCCAATTTTTTCTCCGATTTTTTCGGCAATTTCTTTTCCATGGTCGGTAACAATGATCAGCAAGGTTCCCGCACCCATGCCATACATGATCTTATCAATGACCAGTGAGGTCAACAGGGTGGCAGTAAGACCGTACAAGACAGCATCCACGTTTCCGAATACGGGCCAGCCAAGCAGGATGATCAACAGATCGATCGCCATGGTCACCATTCCTATGGAAAGGTGGGGTCGGAGGACTTTAACCGACATGGTAAGAAAGTCTGTGCCACCGGAGGAGGATCCCCGCATGTAGAAAAGCGCCAGGCCGATTCCCAGGAAGATGCCGGAATACAATGCCGCCATAAACTGAGAACCTGTGTATGGCGGAATATGCGGGAATATCACATCCAGAAACAGGGTGCAAAAGCACATGGTTTTTAAGGATTTCAACAGGAAATCTTTTCCCAGAAATTTAAGACTCAGAAGCATCAGCGGTATATTCAGCACCAGTGACATGGTACCTATTGGCAAATTCCACAGATAGTTCATGATCAGCGCTATGCCGGTCACTCCGCCCGGGGCAAAATTGGCCATTTTGGCAAAGGTATATACGCCTACTGCGTAAAAAAATGAACCGATAACGTCGTAAACAATGTCCAAAATGATGTTTTTAATTTTTTCAGAACGCATATCTATATAGTCCTTTCCGTTTTTCCGATGTACAACATCTCTATTATCTTTCCCTGTAATCTGTGAAACATCACAAATCTGCAGCATTCTACAAATAGCATATAAAAATAACTTTCTGAAATGCTCTTTATAGAACTCGTAAATGCAATTTTCTAAAATATATCTCCCTTAAAACAGCAAAAGGCAATTTTCCGAATCCTCCCACAAAACAGAAAAACGCATTCTCCCGAAAAATTCTCCCACAAAACAGAAAAACGCATTCTCCCGAAAAATTCTCCCACAGGACAGAAAAACCCCGCAGCTTCTCTCGGCTGCGGGGGCAAATCTGCATTATGGGACTATTTCATCCGTCTCAGCACTTCCAGCACCAGCTTCCATGTGCGCTGCACGGAATCCACCGGCATATGCTCACGGAAGGTATGGATCTCGAACAGATCCGGACCAAAGGAAACGCAGTCCAGGCCGGGCAGCTTGTCGGCAAACATACCGCACTCCACACCCGCATGGATGGCTTCGATCTTTGGCTCACTGCCATACTGTTCTTTGTAAACCTCTGTCATCAGATCACGCAGCGGTGAATCCTGCAGGTATTGCCATCCCGGGTAATCACCGGTCACGGTCACATTTCCGCCAAGGGCCTCTGTCAGGCAGCGCAGACGATCGACCAGCATCTGTTTCTGCGTAGCCACACTGCTTCTCACACAGAAGGATGCCTGTACACAGTCTTCTTCTGTGGCGAAAATTCCCAGATTCAGGGACGTCTGTACCAGTCCATCGATATCTGCACTCATGGTTTCGATACCGTTAGGGGTACAGTTCAAAAGACACAGTGTCTTTGCTCCGGATGCCTTATCCATGGGAATACTGCAGTCTGCGGCAGATACACTGACTTTCACACCCGGATCAGTCACACTGTACTCATTTTTAAACGCAGCCTCCATAGCAGCACATACTTCGCGGACTTTCTCTGCATCTGCAGCCACCACATCCGCTGCAGACATATTCGGAATAGCATTGTCCTTTAATCCACCGTTTACAGATACGATCCTGAGCTCTGTCTCACGGCTTGCCGCATACAGGATACGTCCAAGCAATCGGTTGGCATTTGCGCGTCCCGTATTGATCTCAATGCCGGAATGACCGCCGATCAGACCTTCTACCTGAATATGCAATTTTTCACCGGCAAAAGCTTCTCTTGTCACCGGTACGCTGCAGCGGGTCCGATTCCCGCCGGCACAGCTGACAGTAAATACGCCCTCGTCCTCAGAATCCATATTCAGCATGCGGCGTCCCTTAAGCGGCGCCACATCCAGTCCTGCGGCACCTTCCATGCCGACCTCTTCATCCACCGTAAATACGGCCTCAAAGCGTGGATGGCTGATATCGTCAGCATCCAGGATCGCCAGAGCAAAAGCCACAGCAACACCGTCATCTCCTCCCAGGGTAGTACCTTTCGCCCGCACGCAGCCGTCCTCGAGCATCAGCTCCAGACCTTCTGTGGCCATATCCTTATCGCAGTCCGGTGCTTTCTCGCAGACCATATCCATATGGCCCTGGAAGATCACCGGTGCGGCATCCTCATAACCGCTGGTGGCTTCCTTGATGATGATCACGTTGTTCAGTTCATCCTGATAATGCTCCAGACCGCGTTTTTCCGCAAACGCCTTCAGCCAGTCACTGACCTTCTTTGTGTTGTGGGAACCGTGGGGAATAGCGCACAACTGCTCAAAAAACGAAAACACACTCTTTGGTTCCAGATTTTCTAAAACTGCCATAATCTTTTATCTCCTTTTTGCTTACTTCTGCATTCTGTTCTTGCGGCGATATTTCTAAACGCTTCGACATTTTTCAAACAGATACTGCCCTGTTCATTTTTTTAAACGGTACGAGCCGCCGCCCGCACTCTCGACATACTGCTGGTCCAGCAGAAAATCCACCACCTGTCGGCTGAATTTGTCCGCATCCTGCACTTTTAACTTGTTGCGGGACCAGAACTGCCCTACAGACACACCCTCGATCTGGCGGGCTACCTCTTTTACAGTGATCGTGTCGTTCTTTTTGAGATATCTGACAACCTTACTGCCGCAGGCACTGAGCAGATTTCTGGCCAGATCTGTTTTCTGATCCATGGATTTTCCCAGACCCCAGGCATACAAAACAGCCGTAACAACCGCAAACAAAAGAACTCCGAGAATCACACGTCCAATGGTCATTTGCGTATCTTGTCCTTTCCTTCATAATAGATAAACCCGTTGTTGTGAAGGATCTGCATGTATTTCACCAGACGGTCATACAGCGGTTCCGCTTCCTTGCCAAATTTATCCTTTACCAGCAAAGCGATCTCTCCTACTGTGCGTTTGCCGTCGATCTGCTGAAATACAAAACTGCCCTGCTTATCAAGATCAATATGACTGACCCAGGGCCGGTGAAAAAATTTCTGCGCTATGGAAGCGTAAAACCCCCGGTGTACCATATGAACCGTGACCTTTCCACCCTCCACGCTCCAGGTGTTTTTCGGGGAAATCACCGGTACGTAATCCAGATAATTTTCCTTGTTTTTCTTTGCCATGAAAGCTCCTCCTGTAAAATATCGCTCGTAACTGTTCAGTACAGACCGCACCACTGTCTGATACAGACGCAAACATGATGCAGACATGTGCATCATATCCGTACATACTGAACAGCTATGATCTCTCTAAGGACAGACTGCGAACTATATACCTAGTATAAGTATACAGCCCGCAGTGTATGAGTTAAAGCTTATTTTTCTTTATTTTGTCTTTTTGCTGTCCTTTGAAGACTTGTTGGCAAACAGATAAATAGAAACCAGAAGTACAGCAAAGAATACCAGACCACCAATGTTGCCCAGATTTACAGATCCGGAGATATCGATGATATCGCCAACACTCTTGCCGCCTACTGTGATTACAGCCAGAACAGCTAACAGAATACCAACGATACCTTCACCGGCAATCAGACCGGAAGTATACAGAATACCGGATTCCACAGCGTCTTTGCGTGCTTTCTCAGAAGCATATTTGCGTTTTTCGATAACCAGACGAACCAGACCACCCAGCATGATACCGGCATTCAGATGGAACGGCAGGTAGATACCGATAGCCACCGGCAGAACCGGCAGTCCCAGGATCTCTACAGCGATAGCAATAAATACACCAGTAAATACCAGCACCCACGGAAGATTTCCGCCCATTACGCCTTCGATAACCATCTTCATCATCATAGCCTGCGGTGCGCCCAGCTCCTCAGAACCAAACCCCCAGGCTGCATTCAGCAGATACAGAATAGCACCGATAGCCACTGCAGAAACGGTGACACCGATCAACTCGCCGTACTGCTGCTTTCTTGGGGTAGCCCCCAGAAGGAAACCTGTCTTTAAGTCCTGGGAAGTATCACCGGCGATAGCCGCAATGATACAGATAACAGAACCAATGGCAATAGCACCTACCATACCGGATGCCCCTGTGCTTCCTGTTGCTTTCAAAATAATGGTTGCGAGCAGCAGCGTTGCGATGGCCATACCGGATACCGGATTGTTGGAAGACCCGATCAGACCAACCATACGGGAGGATACGGTGGCAAAGAAGAAACCGAACACCAGAATGATGATGGCACCAACCAGGCTTACCGGAATACCCGGAAACAGCCACATGAATACTACGATAGCCGTACAGGCAATCAGTACTGCCTTCATCGGGATATCCTGCTCTGTACGCAGAGTACCTGTCGGTCCCTTACCGTAAGCTTTAAATGCTGCTTTGAATGTCTTCACAATAAGCGGCAGTGACTTGATCAGGCTGATGATACCACCCGCTACCAATGCGCCCGCTCCGACATAACGGATAAATTTGCTCCACAATCCCCATGTGCCACCGGTATACCACAGTTCAGCTACGCTGATATCTGCCGGGTAGATCACCATATCGCTGCCGAACAGAGCAATCAGGGGCATCAGTACAAACCAGGCAATGGTAGAACCGGCAAACATATAAGATGCCACGCGGGTACCACAGATGTAACCCACACCAGCCAGAGCAGGCAGAACATCCACACCGACACCGGAACCTTTATAGGCTGTGATGGTGTAATCCACCTCGCTGGGGAACAGCTTAAGGCCATCAGCGATAAATTTATAAACCGCGGCAATCCCAAGACCGGCAAATACGGTAGAGGATTTGGCACCACCCTCTTCACCTGCGATCAAAACCTCCGCACAGGCCTGTCCTTCCGGATAACCCAGAACACCATGCTCCTTAACGATCAGAGCGTTCCTTAACGGAATCATCATCAGGACACCAAGTAAGCCACCAAATACAGCGATCAGACCAATATCCAGAAAAGACGGCAGGTCACACAGACCTTCGCCAGCCCACATAAACAGTGCCGGCATGGTGAAAATAGCACCGGCGACCAGAGACTCACCGGCAGAACCGATGGTCTGTACCATATTGTTCTCCAGAATGGAATCACGCTTTAAAATCTTGCGGATGATTCCCATAGAGATAACCGCAGCAGGAATAGATGCGGATACCGTTATACCTACGCGAAGACCCAGGTACGCATTTGCGCCGCCGAACAGGACGGCAAGGATCACACCGAGAACTACTGAGAATACGGTAAACTCAGGAACAACCTTGTCAGCCGGAACAAACGGCTTGAAGTTTTTGTCTTCCACTTTTTTGTCTCCTTTTCCCTCTTCACAACACAAAAGCCCTTCATCGGGGCTTTTGTGCAGTAAATTGTTTTTTTGTTCATTTTACGGAGATTCACTGTATTATGTCAAGAAAATCCACAATTTCCCACAACATATTCAAGTGAAAGGCATATTCAAAAACGAAAATTGTATTTTGGGAAAGCAAAAAACGTGTCACTGTAATCAGAACAAAAACAGGTTCTCTAAAAATCCACTTAAGGAGCTTCAGAGGAACAAACCAGAAAACTCACATTGAATTTGAGACGTCCCTGTGTCATAATATTTGCAATTACCTGTTTGCATCACATTCAGTAAGGGAGGATACACATGATCTCTGAAAGATTGACCCTGTTAAGAAATGAGATGAAAAAAAGAAACATAGCCGTATATATTGTACCCACAGCCGATTTTCACGGATCAGAATATGTGGGCGAACATTTCAAAGCCCGACAATACATCACCGGCTTTACAGGATCGGCCGGAACTGCTGTGATCACCATGACCGAGGCTGGTCTCTGGACAGACGGACGGTATTTTGTCCAGGCTGCCGCACAGCTCAGCGGAACTACTGTCCAGCTTTACAAAATGGGCCAGGAGGGCGTACCCTCCATTGCCGAATACCTCCGGCAGACGCTCAAAGAAGGGGAAACCATAGGATTTGACGGCAGAGTGGTAAACGCTGCCTGGGGAAATTCTCTTCTGGAGATCGCCAGAGAGAAAAACGGTTCTCTTTACGTGGATGAAGATCTGACCGATATCATCTGGGGAGACAGGCCACCCATGTCCAAAGCTCCGGCAACAATATTTGACATTAAATACACGGGAAAAGATACACAAGATAAGCTGTCAGACGTTCGAAAGGTCATGAAAGAGAAAAACACAGATATACATCTCATCACTTCTCTTTATGATATTGCCTGGCTTCTGAATGTCAGAGGCGGCGATATCAGCTATGTTCCTGTGGTTCTGTCCTTCCTTTCTCTCACACAGGATACGTGTACCTGGTATGTGCAGGAAGAGATCCTTACCGCAGAGTTCAAAGAATATCTGGACAAATACAATATCACCACCAAACCTTATGAAAGCTTTTACGATGATGTAAAATCCATACCTGCCGGTAAAAAAGTGCTGATGGATACCTCCATCGCCAACTATAAAATCTGCAATAACATTCCGGCTGAAGTCGAGGTGATCAACGAGCCCGATCCCACAGTTTACATGAAATCCATAAAGAACGAAGTGGAGATTACCAACATCCGGGAAGCCCACAAAAAAGACGCCGTTGCCATGATCAAATTCATGTACTGGCTCAAGACAAACGTGGGTAAGATCCCCATGACGGAAATATCCGCGGCGGATCACCTTGCCGATCTGCGTGCCGGGCAGGAGGGTTTTCTGGATCTGAGTTTTGATACGATCTGTGGATATGCAGAGCATGGTGCCATCGTCCACTATTCTGCCACCCCGGAATCTGATATAGCGCTGAAACCGGAAGGACTTTTGCTGGTGGATTCCGGAGGACACTATCTGGAAGGAACCACGGATATTACCCGAACCTTTGCCCTTGGGCCGGTGACCGACGAAATGAAAACTGATTTTACCAGAGTACTCCGTTCCCACATCAGTCTTGCCAATGCAAAATTTTTACACGGCTGCACAGGAGTAAATCTGGATATCCTGGCCAGAGCACCTTTCTGGGATGTGGATATGGATTATAATCATGGTACTGGCCACGGTGTCGGCTATGTATTAAATGTTCACGAAGGTCCCAACAGTTTTCGCTGGAAACCATCTCCGAACCACACGAAGGAAACCATACTGGAAGAAGGCATGGTCACCACGGATGAACCGGGTATTTATATCGAAGGCAAGTACGGTATCCGTACGGAAAATGAACTTATCTGCAGAAAAGGAGTAAAAAATCAGTTTGGCCAGTTCATGTATTTTGAAAACGTGACCTATGTACCGATAGATCTGGATGCCGTTGCTCCGGAACAGATGACCTCCGTAGAAAGAAAACAGCTGAACGACTATCATGCCATGGTATTTGACACAATGTCACCCTATTTTGAGGGGGAAGAGCTGGAATTTCTCAGGAAGTACACCAGAGCAATCTAAATCGCTTTTTATTACGGCAACAAAAAATGTGTATCTCTCAACAGACTCACTTGGCTGCGTTCTGCATGGGATACACATTTTTATATTTATTTCATCCGATAATAGGGGATTCCTCGCAACTTGACCGGCAGCCAATACATCCATTTTAATAAACTGCAACCATACTTATCAGTACCTATAGAGAAATACAGGCCAGGTAATTAATGACGTTTACACCAATCTTCCATTTCTTACAGAGCCGCAAAAATACGCGCACCTTTAGTTTTGATCCACCAACGCAAAATAACAGAGGCAACTGCCAGAAAAAGGCAGATCAAAGCCATAAATCCCAGCGTTCCCACATATTTTCCCAGAAGGAAATACAGGCCGCCGCAGACAATGATGATACCCCAGCCGCCAAACAGTGTCACCGTCACACTGAAGGACTGTTTGATGGGAACGATCTCATTGGTCCATTTCAGATTAGGCGTTTTAAGATTAAGGAAAAGCCCCAGCTGCGCCATTGTCAGGGTAAACAATACCAGAAGAAGGAAAATAAACATCATTTCCCCAACTGTCGGTTTCAGCACAATAAAGGCGCACACCGTCATGATTACTGCCGGCGGCAGCGTCAGCATAAGGTGCATCCGAAGCTTCGCTCTTAATACCTGCCAGGCTGATACCGGAAAAGACTGCAGAATCCAGATATTCTTTCCCTCCAGTGATACTGAAGGCGCTGACACATCATTCATGGATACTATCATACAAAGCGCCGCAGCCAGAATCAGAGGAATGATTTCCTCGGCACCTTCATAAAGAAGTGGAAGCACCTCTGCCAGCACTCTTCCCTTCCAGAGAAGCGCCACTGACGCAATCAGCATAAACAAAATACCCAGACCACAATTTAACATATAGTTGGCACTGGCTGTGAAGCGTTTCAATTCTTTTACGAGCAGCGCATAATCTGTACTCTGTCTTTTTACCATGCGCTCCCGATATTTTACCTTTGCGGCACCTTTCTGCATAGTAGCCATCTTGAAAAAGCTCCGGGAAAGTACCAGCCATACCAGAGCAAAGATACCGACGATCACTGCCGTCACAAACAGGAAGCCAAAGAAACTTCCCTGAGCCGCACGTCCCAGCTGATACAGAGGATACCCATAGGACTTCACACCGGCTGCTATCTCAGATGCCTTATTCAGAACTCCGAGCAGCATATTGTAGGCTTTCATATAGAAGTAATAATACGCTGCAAAAAAGGCCAGCGACAATGCCACAGTCACTGCGCTCTTATTCTTCACATGGGCACTGATCAAAGCCACCACCCAGCCCAAAGCACAGGAAAGGCTCAGAATAAAAAGTGAAAGAACAAAGGGCAGCAGAAGGCTCAGAATCACGCCCACAGCCGAAACACGACCAACCATAAACCACACCAGCAATGCCGGGATCATGACGATGAGCTCATACATCAGCCCCATCAGATACACACCAGCCAGCCGGGCCAGCAGAATACGGGAGGCCGGAAGCGGCATGGAAAGCAGAAGGTCATTATCCTTCGGCTGATATAAAGACGCATACGTATTAAACACACTGCCAAAAACACCAAGCACCACAGCGACCAGGCTCATCAGCACAAAATACAGCCAGCCGATCCCCGCCTCGCACAATGGTTCTGCAAGAGCGATCGCCATCATATAAAATATATACCCCAGCATACCAAAAAGCAGAAGGTACAACGCCACATAGCCAATAATACCTTTTATGGTACGTTTTTTCCCGTTTTTCCGGTTAAAGTACAGCCAGGAAAAGGACTCCATCAGCTGTTTCTTCAAAATAGCCTTCGTCATTTGTCTTCCTCCAGTTCCAGAAATACCTCTTCCAGAGAAGTATCTCCCTTCACCTCTTCCATGGTGCCGGAGCGCATCAGCTTACCGCCCTTAATGATGGCCACTTTGTCGCAGAGTTTTTCCGCCACCTCCAGAACATGGGTGGAGAAAAATATGGCACCGCCCTCATCACAGATCTGGCGCATCAGCCGTTTTAACAGATGACTGGCCTTGGGATCAAGACCCACAAAGGGTTCATCCATAATGATCAGCTTCGGTGTGTGGATCAAAGCGGAAATTACCGCCAGCTTCTGCTTCATACCATGGGAATAGGCGGAAATGGGCTGAGCCATATCATCCGTCAATTCCAGCATATCCCCGTACCGGCGGATCCTCTCCTGACGGTCAGCGGCACTGACCCCGAAAATATCCGCTACAAAATTAAGGAACTGGATGCCCGACATAAACTCATACAGATCCGGATTGTCCGGAATATAGGCCAGTACGGATTTGCAGCCCAGAGGATCCTTCGTAATGGATTTTCCGTCGATCAGGATCTCTCCGCTGTCAAACTGCAGAATACCACAGCAGGATTTGATAGTCGTCGTTTTTCCTGCGCCGTTGTGACCGATAAATCCGTAGATCTCTCCCGGCTGAATGTGCAGGGACAGATCGTCCACTGCTTTTTTATCTCCATAAGTTTTTACCAGATGATTGATTTGCAGCATGTTTTCCCCTCCGTAATCATATTTATCTGTCCAATATCTTCAGAAATACGATACACCTCATTGCGTTTGTCTATTATTTTAACTGATTTGTGCAGTGCAGGATAGAGATTATTTTGAGGAAATTGTGTCAGATTTATAGATAGAGAAAGAGGGATAAACCTATCGTTCTTCGATTTTATATTCGAATCCGGTCTCTTCCATCAACCGCAAATACGGTTTGGGATCAAAATACTCCGGAGAAAACACACCGGCCTCGTGCCAGATTCCCCGACCCATCAGCTCAATGGCCAGTGCCGCGCCAAAACCGGTCTGAGCCGTCACAGCCTGCGAACCCCAGCGTTTCATGGAAGCCTGATTATCAAAGGGCTGATAAATAAAATAGGACTTGTCTTTACCATCCTTCTTTCCCACACACAAAACACCTACGACCATCTCCCCGACCATCTCATCCCCGATATCCTTCGGCTGCGGCGCACAGGCCGCCACCACATCCCGGGGGATTACAGATATGCCGTTCACTTCTACCGGATGAAGGCTTCGAAGCCCGAGATGATCCAGCACCTTAAGTGCTGTGATCAGGTTATCATCCAGGCTGATCTTGAAGGTAACACGCTTTACTCCGTACTCTTTCAGGAAACGGGACATGGTCACCACTTCCTCATGCTCCACCTTTACCAGAGTATTGGAACCAACACCATCCGGCATCTCAAAAACTTCCATTCCCGCAAAGGGCTTCTCCACGATCAGACCGCCCCTGGCTTCATCATACTCCACGTTCGGATTCATCACCTCGTCAAGCACCGTCCATACATTAAATCCAAACATAATTGAGTCCGGATCCGCCCCCGGCACAGACAGATTGCCGCCATCCTTGACATGTAGTTCTATTACTTCATCCAGAAGCTCCGTGCAGGCATACTTGGCAAACACATTGACCACCCCGGGAT
>JAEDOO010000170.1 GCA_016301965.1 Lachnospiraceae bacterium
AGCAACGCCATTTTTGCTCAGATCATGGGTTGCCGGGGTCAGAGTTGCAACGTTACCAGAATAAGAAACGAGAGTCTTATCACCAACACCTGCATTTCCAGTAGCAGCATCAGATGCCCATGCAATTACCAGCGACTGAGATGTTGTCGCGTTTACTGTCATGCCGTTCGCTTTTACTTCACGGTTCGCAGCAAACCAAGCGTAGGTTGAACTTCCCAGCGCAACAGCCGCAACCAGTACCATAGCGATTGCCGCCGCGAGTTGTTTCTTAATAGATTTTACACTCATTTTTTTCCTCCTTTAAAAGTGTATTAAAGATTGCCATATGTCCTGTTGCCCAAACGATTTCAAGCAAGGCCGGTCCGCCTGCGCCTGTGATCAGATTATACTCCCACCGGGCCCGGTTAGAAGAGTATTCCCCATCACCATTTTACCGGTGAGGGTATCATCTCATAACAGGGTATGGCCTCTGGCAGTGCTTTGAAATATGGTCTGTGGCATCAGATCATTTCGGCATCTCTTTTGTATATAAGCGGTGGTTGTGGCACCGTTCATATCCTATAAAATTATGTATAACGTATTCTTACTGGTTCCTTCGATTCTTCCAGGTCAGTTCGCCGCCCTGATAGTAATCCGGAGCCACTGTACCCCATGCATCGATGGGTTTATTTCCGGTCAGGGTATCTTTAATATCCTGGATGAATTTGACGAACAGGTTGGTGTCGTCGTCTGCCAGTGCGTCGATATTCATGGAAAATTCCACCGAACCACCGATGATGGCATCCACGCATTCGGGATCGTCGCCTTCCATCCAGACTGCTATGGTATATTTGTCTACGTTTCCGACAAGGAATTCTTCTTCATCGATGACACACACGGTATCGTGATCGATAAAACTCTCACAGTTTTCTTCGGGAAGTCCGCTTTGGGACGGTTCGGCATAGATCGTGCGTTCTCCATTCCTCCAGAGTGCTATGCGAACGGCTTCTTCTGCTCCCTTGGAGCAGGAGGACAGCTTGATACTGGCACGGTATCCCACATCCTCCTTACCGGCATTGCGCAGGTAATAGGTATAGGCCACATAGTTTTTGCCGTTGTGGCTGCCGTCGATCTGGTCCAGATTTTCCGGAAGATCTTCCACGGAGATATTGGTGGCGTCTTCCAGGGAACCGGCAACAAGCTTGGCTGTGGGATCGGTGAAATCACCATCCGAAGCTATACTGATGCCTTTCCGGTACATCTCCAGTCGGTTTAGGTTTATGGTAAAGTTTCCCATTTTTTCCTGCATAAAAGCCAGGAAAAATACGATAAACAAGGCAAACAGCAGACCGAGAAGGCATAAATGCATTCTGTCCAGGCTCAGCAGCATTGCGCCTAAGCGTTTGAGCCGTCTTCGCGGCATATACATGCTGACTATGGTCTCCGGATCCATGTCGCTTCCTGTCTCTGCCAGAACTTTTTCCAGTTCTTCTATACGGAGCATGGTGTCATAGTTCCGATGACGTCTGCGTTTCGCACGGTCTTTTTGTTTTTCACTGCGTGTCTTTTTTGTTTTTAACATCTTCTTTTATAACCTGTATTTTTTCTTCACGTAGGCGATATATGTCTGCACGTGCTCGCGCTCGCTTTCATCCGCATAACGGAACTGGAGACCGCAGATGTTCCGGTACAGGCTGCCTTTGGGGGCTTCTCTGTTCCAGCAGACCACCGATACTACCTCTCTTCCCTGCCCTTCTGCGGCAGTTCCGATATTTGGCAAGGTCACTTCACAGATTTCCCCCACTTCAAAATGGCGGTTCAGATAGAGAGCCAGACCACCGGCGGAAATATCCAGTGACATACCTTCTTCTTTTTCGATGATGCCGTCATAATTTACCGGCCAGGTATCCTGTATATATTTAATTCCCAAAGCCACTTTCAAACGCTCGTCTTTACGTTTGAAAAACTGTCTTTGTTCTGTCACGCGTCGAATTTTCCAGTAACGTCGAAGTCCTTCTTTGACAATATCATCCGCATATCCGGCAAGGATCATGGTATTTTCTCCTTTACCGTAACGGATCAGCAGCTTGCGATTTTCGTCCAGCGGCAATGGTTTGCCTTCCTTCATGGGAATGGAGATCAAAAACGCGGATTCATCCAATGCTTTGGAAAAGGTACACACATAGGTGAATTCCGGCTCCTGTCCCATCGGCACATCAAATGCCATTGTCAGTTTTGTTCCGCTTCGTATTTCAAGTATTCCTGACATATCTCCTGACTGTTCCTTTCTCTTTCATGCCAGATCCTTATATATCTGTTCTGATTGAATATAAAAAATTATACTTTATTTTCCAGCTTACTTCAATGAAATTTCCACTATTGCTCTGTCTTTTCGCCAGACACTTCTTCTTTTTTTTCCTGATCGGCTTTTTCCTGTTGTTTCCGTCTCACTTCTTCCACTGCTGCCTGTACCGCCGCTGCTTCTTCTTCCTCCAGGATGTTTTTGGCAGATTTGGCAACGCGGATGAGGCTGCTGACGAGTATAATAAAGATCGGAAGCAAAATCAACAGAACAAATGCCGCAGGGCTGGACATAAAATTGACGACCATGCCCAGAGGATGGGATATATAGATCACTTTTCCCAGAACATTCTCTCCCTGTGCCGGATACTGATCCTGTATAGCGTTGGCATCGCCTTTTGTAATAAAGATATAACTGTCTCCCTGCTGTTCCACAGAAACGACACGATGGGTATTTACGGATCCCTGCAGAAGCGGATCTGTAGAATAATACGAAATGATGTCGTCGGGCTGGATTTTCGATAGCTCTGTCTTACGTACTAAAATCAGAGAATCTTCAGGAACAGCTGGCTGCATACTTCCGGTCATGACCCGAAAAACATAGTGTCCCAGAATCTCAGGTGCCTTCCCGGGTTTTGTCATCACAACGGTGCACAGTATAAACAGGGCCAGCACGATCACAACCATGGAGACTGCATTTATGATCCGTGTTACTATCTTTTTCATGTATTTTCCTGTTATCTCCGTTTTTTTCGAATGGTCTGGTTTCTTCTGGAAAGTTTTTCTGTAACGTTCGTGAAGTTTTTGTCCGTGTTTTCACTGGCTTTTTGCAGGATATCCTGCATTTTCTGCTGTCTGATCTCTTCTTCACGCCGTTTTCTGTCTTCTTCTTCCTTCTGCGCCTGTTCTTTTCGAAGGAGGGACAGCTGTCTTTCCTTTTCCTGTTCTTCCAGCTTCTGTCGGGCCAGAGCTTCTGTCTCGGCATGCTGCAGCGCTTTTCGCTCGTTTTCCCGGGCAGCTTCCACTTCGAGGCGGGCGGTTTCTTTTACCCGCTCCAGCTCCAGGCGCATCTCTTCCCGGATTTTCTCTATCTCCAGACGGGCCGA
>JAEDOO010000171.1 GCA_016301965.1 Lachnospiraceae bacterium
CTTTAACGAGCACGACTTCGAGACTACAGGCTCGAAGCGAGCGCAGTAGGAGCGTGAAATACATATACATGGTGAGGACAGGCAGACACGGATTCCTCTTTCGTCCCCCAAACACAAAACAACTCTACTTTCTCTTACGTTTATTCTTTTTTCGGTCTTTCTGTGGCTTAGCTGTCCAGTCAATAAATTTACGAACCACCCAGGCACACAGCACACCCACAATAGCTCCCCCGATCACATCTGAAGGGAAATGAACTCCCAGATACAAACGGGAGAATCCGATCAGCGCCGAAAAAATATACAAAACAATGCCCGTTTTTTTCCATCCTGCCATATACACACCCGCCGCCACGGCAAAGGATGCCGCCGTATGGCCCGACGGAAACGAAGTATCCGAGGGAATTGTCGTCAATACCGTCAACTCCGGGAAGCGCACATAGGGCCGTATTCTGCCAATGATATTTTTTAGACAGACATTAGTAACCAGTCCGTTTAATGCCAGCGAAAGAGATGCAGCAATACCCGTTCTCCTGCTTTTCGGAATACCAAGGAGAAGAATGCAAAACCCGATCCAGAAGATACCTCCATCACCAAACCTGGTGATCACCTGCATAATGGGTGTCAGCCAGTCCTGGCGCATATTCTCCTGTATCCATAAAAGAAATGCTCCTTCTATTTGCCATAATGGCTGCATAACATTTTACCTCCTGCTCTCAACGTTCTGTTTCTCTCAGCCCAACCCACAGACAGCATAATCCGGTGGATTTGTCAATTTTTTCTTCTATTAATGGCCTGTTTTTCTGGGAATAAATGCCTCTTCGGCAATGGCTTTCTCGTTCAGCTGCTGGCCAATCACCACAAATACGCCCCGCCGCACATTGCAGGCACAAAGGGAACAGGCATCCGGTGAACAGTTCATCTCATACCATACATTTTCCAGGCTCCGGATATGTCCCTTGAGCCGCATGACGACACCATACCGGGGATTTGTCATCAAATCCCGAATCCTCTCTCTCAGATCCTTCTCGTCAACACATCGGGAAGCCAGCATGCAGGATTGAAAGACCTCACCATGGTCTATGAGCTCTTTTTCATGATCCACCAGATGATATCCACTGGCCATAAACCCTTCAAAATCCTCATCCGTAAAGCTGTTCCAGTCTTTGACCACCACATCACTGCTCAGCACACGGCTGCCTCCATGTTCACGGATCAGCGCGTTCATCTGATCAATGGTCGTTTGAACCTGGGCTTCGTCAAACAGCTGTGTCTTACTCATGACCACTGTACCCGCCGCCAGAAGCTGGGCAAACACCAGATACCGGGATTCATCGGTGATCGCCGCATCCATGCAGGTGTCCACCAAAGTCAGGATGCTGCCGATCTCGCAGCGGCTTTTTACCGGCTCCCGCAGCATAACATCAAAAAATTCGTCCACGTCGTAAATACCAGAGGGTTCCACCAGCACCCGGTCTACTCCCTCCTCTGCCGCATCGATGAGCATATGGCGAAAGGTATCCTTTCCTGTACAGCACATACACTCTCCGGCCAGACTGCTGATAGAGCAGCCTGTATCCTGTAAAAGCTGGCTGTCAATGTCTACGCTGCCGAATTCATTCTCTATGACGGCTGCCTTCTGGCCCTTTTTTTCCAAATACTTCAGATAACTCCGAATAAATGTGGTCTTTCCCACGCCCAGAAATCCTGTGATCAAATCCACTTCCATACTGTTTCATCTCCTGTCTTACTTCTGAGAGTTCCTTCACTCTGCACCGATTTCTCCAGCACTTTGCTTTTCTTCTAAACTCGCCCCGTAATTTTTCCTTCGTCCGGTATACACCGAGCCGTTAACTATAGCCGGGTATAATAAATCCGGGTGTACATACACCCGGATTTATTATACCTTATACCACAGAGGGAATCAATTCTGCTTTTTCTCCTCCGCCAGAGCCTCTCTGGCTCTTTCATCGGCCTTTTCTTTGTAATGATGTGTATCCTCCAGCATCATATCCTTAACCTTCATCAGACGAATTTGAGTAGAACGCTCATTTTCGTCCAGCTTCATGGTAATATATTTAATATTGGCCTGAGCCTCCGGAATGATAACATGCTCAAGAGCATTAACACGGCGTCTGGTCTTTTCGATCTCCGCGCTCATCAGCTGACAGGATTTCTCAACCTCTGCCAGACGGATCATATCCGGCAAAACATCTGCCAGAGACTTGACTGCGTCATCCAGGTCGCAGGACGTAAACGCAAAGCCGTAGGAATACATATCATTGGCATCGGCTGTCTTTGTTTTGGAGGTCAGCACCGGAATATCCACACTCATGACATTCTGTTTATCTGCCTCCACATATACTTCCTGCTTTGGAGCAAGAAGCGCTGTTTTTAAGGCAGCCTCCGACATTCCCGCTCTGGCGATCACAAAATTCGTATTGGCTGAACGGATATTTTCCTCCACCTTCAGACGAAGATCCATATTTTCCCGCACAAGATCGAGAAACTGACGCATCAGTTCATCACGCTTATCCTTTAAAAGCTTATGGCCGCGGACAGCTGTCTGCAGCTTTTTTTTCTGTTTTGTGAGCTCCATTCGGGTAGGATTTACCTGTGTAGATGCCAAGCTGTTTCACCTTCTTTCTGTTTGCCGGGGATTCTGTCCCCGGTTTACTTTGTCTGTTTTACGGCATTACGTTATTTTCCGTAATACATATCAAGGTACTTGTCATCGATACGTTTCAGCTCACTTCTTGGAAGAATAGATAACAGTTTCCAGCCGATCTCCAGAGTTTCCTCAATATCACGGTTAGCCTGATATCCCTGGGAAACATATTCTTTTTCAAAAGCATCCGCGAATTTCGCATAGATCAGGTCAATATCGGACAAGGCAGCTTCGCCCAGGATCGTCATCAGCTCTTTTGCCTCTTTACCACGGGCATAAGCGGAAAACAGCTGGTTCATGGTATTGGCATGGTCAGCTCTTGTCTTGCCTTCACCGATACCTTTATCTTTCAGACGGGACAGACTGGGCAGTACATCGATGGGCGGTGTAACACCACGGCGGTACAGGTCACGGCTCAGGATGATCTGTCCCTCAGTGATATATCCTGTAAGGTCAGGGATCGGATGGGTCTTATCATCCTCGGGCATGGTCAGGATCGGGATCATGGTGATACTTCCCTTTTTACCCTTCTGACGTCCGGCACGCTCATACAGGGATGCCAGGTCAGTGTACATGTAACCCGGATAGCCACGGCGGCCCGGAACCTCTTTACGGGCTGCGGATACCTCACGCAGGGCATCTGCGTAGTTGGTGATATCTGTCAGGATGACCAGAACGTGCATATCTTTCTCAAAAGCCAGGTA
>JAEDOO010000002.1 GCA_016301965.1 Lachnospiraceae bacterium
GCAGACATTTGCGGAAAAAGCCT
The DNA here is from genome assembly GCA_016301965.1 of Lachnospiraceae bacterium. Lineage (GTDB taxonomy): Bacteria > Bacillota > Clostridia > Lachnospirales > Lachnospiraceae > UBA11957. Next base: position 24 of record JAEDOO010000002.1, read on the forward strand.
GCTGTAATCAGACTTTTTCCATGTCTGAAGGATAGACGGCTACAGTTTTATAGAGGACACTATAGCCTATTTAAAATGTGTTATGAGGAGTAACACATGAGTGAAGCTGTTTTTGTACTGTAAATATGATAGCATTCAAAAAAATCCTTTCCAAGCTCCCTGGGGGGATAAAATTTTACTGTGTATGATAAAAAAAACACAAAGAGAACAGCAAATAAGCACACGATCTGACAATCGGCAATATCTACAATTGGGGTTCAATATTTTTGTTATCAAAGTATTTTTATCCGTTTGACAAATAGTAGCGAATAGCGTAAAATAAAGTTATATACCGATTGGTATATAAATCTAAAAGGAGTTGCTGCCACAGGCAGTTTGTTTGACATGATGACATGGTATGATCAGGCCGTTTTCTATCACATTTATCCTCTGGGACTTTGCGGCTGTCCCCACGAAAATCACGGTGAGGAGGGACACCACTTTGAGAAGCTGAAAGCCTGGGCGGATCACGCCAAAGAGATCGGATGCACGGCGATCTATATCGGTCCTCTTTTTCAGTCCGAGGGCCACGGTTACGAGACCGTAGACTACCGCCGGGTAGATAATCGTCTCGGAACCAACGAAGAGTTTAAAGATTATGTACAGCATTGCCACGAAATCGGATTAAAAGTGATCGTGGACGGTGTTTTCAACCACACAGGACGTGGTTTCTTCGCCTTTCAGGATCTTTTGAAAAACCGAGAATCTTCACCTTACCGGGACTGGTACTGCAACGTTAATTTCTGGGGAAATAATGAATATAACGATCATTTTTCTTATGATAACTGGGGAGGGTTCAATCTTTTGGTGAAGCTGAATCTCTGGAACCCCGTCGTGCGGGATTATCATTTTGATACGATCCGTTTCTGGGTGTCCGAGTTTGATATTGACGGTATCCGTCTCGACGCTGCAGATGTTCTGGAACATGAATTTATGCGGCAGCTCAGAGGTGTGTGCGACAGCCTGAAGCCGGATTTCTGGCTCATGGGCGAGGTCATTCACGGCGATTACAGCCGCTGGGCCAACGGACAGATGCTTCATTCTGTCACCAACTACGAACTGCATAAGGGACTGTATTCCGGCCACAATGACCACAATTATTTCGAGATCGCCCACTCTGTGCGGAGACTTCTGGGCATCTGCGGCAATGTGAAGCTGTATACCTTTGTAGACAATCATGATGTTGCCCGGATCATGTCCAAACTGAACAACAAGGAACATATTTATAATGTTATGATGCTGGATTACACGCTTCCCGGCATTCCGTCTCTCTACTATGGATCGGAATTTGGTATTGAAGCGCAGAAAGAATGGGGATCCGACTGGAATCTGCGTCCCTGCCTGGAGCTTGCAGACTTTGCGGATGCTACAGAGAGCAATCCGGTGACAGTGCTGATTGCACAGCTCGGAAAGATTCACGCAGATTATCCGGAGCTTTCTCTTGGCGAATACAAGGAACTGACCCTGACCACCCGCCAGTATAGCTTCGCCCGCATTTATAACGGGAAAGCTGTCATCACTGCACTGAACAACGATGATGTATCCGCAGAACTGCGGATTCCTCTGCCTGTAAATGCTCAGGAAGCTGCACCTCTTCTGACCGGTATGGGTGAGGTATCTTACCGTATGGAAAATGGAAATCTGGTAGTGGAACTTCCTCCGAATCGAGGAATGATATTTTCGTTAGCATGACGTGTTAAATATGATATGTTGTAATTGTTCAGAACAGGCCGAATCACTTACTGATGAGGCCGTAAGAACATGATTCTGGAGTAAGCAAACTTTGATTTTCTGGAATAATAGTTTTGTTGAAAGATCTCCGGCTTATGGCTGGAGGTCTTTTCGCTGTAAACAAACACGCACATTTTTCAGTTGCTGTTTTGAAAAAGATGTGATAATTTAACAATATAAAGAAGAGGAGGATTTTACACTATGTTTACGAAAAAATATACATCACTGGTCGAAAGTGTTACTGTCAACGATCCGGCAGCGGATATTAAAACCAGCCAAAAAATGGGCAGATACAAATTAGGGAAATATGCCATCTATCAACCGGATAGCAGATATCTCCCCTATGCAGCCATAAATACGATAAAACAGGATAAAGGAACTACGCATGTTACCGGCTGTTGTATTGGCTGTCTACCCGTAGACCGTCTGGTAATTCGCCTGGCAGACGGCAAGCCCTTTGTTTTTGAATTTGATTCAGAAGAGATGGCTGAGAAGGCCGTTCGTTGGATTGAAGAATGCAGAACAAATGCAAATAATGACTGACCATCCAACCGAAAGAGCCTGAGATCTTTATTACAAAATACTCATATGATCCAATAAAAGGATCTGATAAGCAAAACCTCCCGAGGTCACAAACTTCGGGAGGTTTATTATGTACTTATATTTTAATAGACAATCAGGCATTCACCATAGCATCTGCCAGTGCTTCCAGTGCTTTTCTGCTGTCCTCTTTCAGAGAAGACTTGATGGTCACCTTCTCACCAACGAGGGTAATATCCTTCATACCTTCGAAGTAAGCTGTCATCAGCTTACCGGATTGCGGAGCCCAGCTGCCGTTCTCGATGATACCAACCTTGCGGTTCTGGAAGTTTTTGATCTTCAGATGATACAGGAAATCCTCCATGCAGGGGAATACAGATCCATCATAAGTCGGGCAGGCAACTACGAGACGGTCATAGCGATATGCATCCTCGATAGCCTCAGCCATATCATCACGGGCCAGGTCTGTCACAACGACTTTCTCAGCGCCCTTGGCTTCCAGCATAGCAGCAAACTCTTCGACTGCTGCTCTGGTATTGCCATGGATAGACGCATATGCCACCAGAATACCTTTATCTTCCGGACGGTAGCTTGACCAGGTATCGTATTTCTCGATGTAGTATCCCAGATTCTCTTTCAGGATCGGTCCGTGCAGCGGGCAAATCATCGCGATATCCAGTGTAGCGGCTTTCTTTAACAGAGCCTGTACCTGTGCACCGTATTTACCAACGATATTGATGAAATATCTTCTGGCCTCACATGTCCAGTCCTCATCAGCATCCAGCGCACCGAATTTACCGAAACCATCAGCCGCAAACAGGATCTTTTCGGTGGATTCATAGCTGACCATAACCTCAGGCCAGTGCACCATGGGAGCCATAACAAAGGTAAGGGTATGCGCGCCCAGGCTCAGGGTATCCATCTCTTTAACTACGACCTTACGATCTGTCAGATCCATGTCAAAAAACTGCTCCATCATAGTGAAAGTCTTGGCATTGGCCACCAGCTGCATGGAAGGATATTTGTCAGCCAGAATCTTAACACTGCCTGCGTGATCCGGTTCCATATGCTGTACTACCAGATAATCCGGTGTACGATCACCGAGCTCAGCTTCCAGATTACCCAGCCACTCCTCGGTACCGCGTTTATCCACGGTATCCATGACAGCAATCTTCTCATCCATGATCACATAGGAGTTATAAGAAACACCGTTCGGTACCACATACTGGCTTTCGAACAGATCAATAGTCTTATCGTTCACACCGATGTATTTTACTGCATCTGATACATATACGTCTGACATAGTGCAATTTCCTCTCTTATTTCTTTCTTAAATTATTATTTTAATGCGGAAGTTCTGGTAATGATATCCTCACGTTTCGGTCCGTTGGAAACCATGGTAATCGGGAAGCCGATCTCTTTTTCTACAAACTCGATATAATTGCGGCAGTTTTCCGGAAGATCTTCATATCTCCTGATACCGCGGATATCGCATTTCCATCCCGGCAGAGTTTCGTATACCGGTTTTGCCTTTTTCAGCTTGCAGGTTACCGGGAATTCCCTGGTCACTTCACCATCGATCTCGTAACCCACACACACCGGAATCTCATCCAGATACCCCAGTACATCCAATACGGTAAAGGCCACATCCGTGGTACCCTGCATACGGCAGCCATACTTGGAAGCTACGCAGTCGAACCATCCCATACGTCTCGGACGTCCTGTGGTGGCACCAAATTCACCGCCGTCACCGCCGCGTCTTCTCAGCTCATCAGCCTCATCGCCAAAAATCTCCGAGACAAATTCTCCCGCGCCGACAGCACTGGAGTAAGCTTTGCATACTGTCACTACCTTCTTAATCTCATAGGGCGGCAGACCTGCACCTACGGCACCGTAAGCAGCCAGTGTGGAAGAAGAGGTAACCATCGGATAAATACCGTGATCCGGATCCTTCAGTGTACCCAGCTGACCTTCCAGCAGTACTTCCTTGCCTTCCTTCAGCGCATTCCACAAATACAGGGAAACATCAGCCACATAGGGCTCTACCATCTTCTTGTAAGACATCAGTTCTTCATAAACACCCTCCACTGTCAGAAGCGGTTTATGATACAGATGCTCCAGCATAACATTTTTCTTCAGAACGACTCTCTCGATCTTTTCCTTCAGAGCTTCCTCATCATCGAACAGTTCACTTACCTGGAAACCGATCTTAGAGAATTTGTCAGAATAGAACGGCGCAATACCGGATTTGGTAGAACCGAAGGATGCCTTGCCCAGTCTCTCCTCCTCGTACTGATCAAACAGAATATGATAAGACATTACCATCTGCGCACGGTCAGATACCAAAAGCTTCGGCATCGGCACATTCTTATCCAGAATGCTCTGTACTTCTTTGAACAGAACCGGTATATTCAGAGCTACACCATTACCAATGATACTGGTGGTATGATCATAGAACACCCCCGACGGCAACGTATGCAGCGCAAATTTTCCATAATTATTTACAATCGTATGTCCGGCATTGGCACCACCCTGGAAACGAACAATGATATCGGCTTTCTCTGCCAGCATATCCGTAATTTTGCCCTTACCTTCATCACCCCAGTTAGCGCCTACAACAGCTGTAACCATAATACTTTTTTCCTCCAAAATTATAAGCTTTATCTGCTTGTATCTTCTGTGCTCCAAATATCCACATCAGCACATACGTATGTATTATACATGAAAACTTTCAGAAAAGGAATATCAAATCCACAGGAAAATCAAATACTTTTTCCAGCAATAGCCTGCAACCCGCCAAAGGTGACGATTCCGACGTTTTCTGCCAATTCTTCAATGGAACAGGGCAGTTCTTCTCGAATCCATCTTACATAGGAAGACACAATTCCCGAAACAAAAAATTCCACATAGATCTCGATCTGCGCCCGGGAGTAGATCCCATGATCCACTTCCTCTCCCTGAAGAAGCCTCTCCACCAGAAGGGACTTGATCTGTCCAAAGAAGTAATCGTAGGCATCGCTGTCGGACAGAAAACGAAGTAATTCCCGGTTTTCACCGATCATTTCATTAAAAACAGAAAAAACCCGTACCGCCAGCTGTCCGCTGGTAACATCTCCGGAAATCACTCTCTCCACCAGCTCATTCACCTTGCTCTCGGCAAATTCGCGTATAATATCTTCTGTGGACGCATAATGCAGGTAAAAGGTTTTCCGATCCACATTGGCCAATCTTGTAATTTCACTGATCATAATTCTTCCCTGTTTTTTTTCTTTTAACAGCTCAAAATACGCCTTTTGAATGGCTTTTTTTGTTTTTGATATTCTTCTGTCCATTGCAGTTCGTCCCCCACTTCCTCTGAATCTGTGGATTATTCCCTATTTGTGACAATTCTGGCAATTGTCTGGATGACAGGTTTTAGTATAATACCCATATGTGGAAAATTCAACAACTATTGTTTTAAGGAGTTATCTATGAATTACGAAATATTTACAGATGTGTCTGTGGACATCGATATGGCTTTTGCCGATGCCCATAATGTGCACTATATCGCCATGAATTATCTGCTGGGCACAGAGGAGCATCATTGTGACCGTCCGGAAACAGATGAAATGATGCACGACTATTACCAGAAGCTTCGTGAAAAAATCTCCACGCAAACCAGTCAGATCGTGCCTTTTCATTATGTAGAGGCTTTTGAGCCCTTTTTAAAAGAAGGGAAATCTATCCTGTACATTTCTCTTTCCAGCGGTCTGAGCAGCACCTATGCTTCTGCCCAAATGGCTGCAAAGCAGCTTAAGGAAGAATATCCTGACGCGCAGGTCGAAGTGGTCGACTCCCTGGGCGCCACAGGTGGTATGGGACTTTTGGTGGAATCCGCCTGTGATAATCGCAACAAAGGTATGTCACTGGAAGAAAATGCGGCATGGCTTAGAAAATACAATCGCCACATACATTACTGGTTCAAGGTAGAAGATCTGATGTATTTAAGCCGCGGAGGACGTATCTCTACAGCGGCAGCTCTGATGGGTACCGCCCTGAAGCTGAAACCGATCCTGACCATCAAAGCTGACGGTAAGCTGGATACCATCGATAAAAAACGTGGTAACCGCCAGGCTTTCAAGCGTCTTGTGGAGCTGTTTGAAACCCACTACACCCCGGGTCTCAGAGAAACGGTATACATCTGCTGTGCTGACTGCAAAGATGACGCTGCTGTTCTTGGGGATATGATTCTGGAAAAACATCCGGAACTTGAGATAAAGATCACCATGCTCAGCCCCATCATCGGCGCTCATACGGGTCCGGATATGCTGTCGCTGATACATTATGGGGAAGAAAGAACATATTAAAATATCTTGACAGGTACTTTCTAAAGACAAACGCAGGGACTGTAGCATCACAGTCCCTGCGTTTAAATTCATCTTCTCATGATCATTTTCCCTTAATGCCCTACAGCTACATTCATCAATCAGACATTAATCTCTGCCTTCAATCCCAGAAGCTCTTTATTCTCATCCAGCACAGGCTGAACAACATTCTTTAAGAAAGCTTCCACCTGCTCTTTGGCACGTCCTGTATATTTGGACGGATCCATCGTCTTCTGCAGGTCTTCCAGAGTCAGATTAAAGGACGGATCTGCAGCGATCAACTCCAGCAGATTGTTCTCTTTACCTTCTACCTTTACGTTCTTTCCGGCTTCCATGGAAAGGGTACGGATCTTCTCATGCAGCTCCTGTCTGTCGCCGCCGGCTTTTACCGCATCCATCATGATGTTCTCTGTCGCCATGAAGGGCAGCTCGCTCATCAGACGTTTCTCGATAACCTTCGGATATACCACCAGACCGTCTACTACATTCAGATACAGATCCAGGATACCGTCGATGGCCAGGAATGCTTCCGGAATGCTCAGACGCTTGTTGGCAGAGTCATCCAGAGTTCTCTCAAACCACTGGGTAGCGGAGGTAATGGCCGGGTTCAGAGCATCCACCATCACATAGCGGGACAGGGAAGCAATACGCTCACTGCGCATCGGATTTCTCTTGTATGCCATAGCGGAGGAACCGATCTGGGTCTTTTCAAAGGGCTCCTCGATCTCTTTCAGATGCTGCAAAAGACGAATATCGTTGGAGAATTTATGCGCGCTGGCGGCGATACCGGCCAGAACATTGATCACACGGGTATCCACCTTACGGGAATAGGTCTGTCCGGATACCGGATAGCAGGCCTTGAAGCCCATCTTCTCAGCGATCATGGGATCAATCTTGTCGATGGTCTCCTGATCCCCATCAAACAGCTCCAGGAAGCTTGCCTGGGTTCCTGTGGTTCCCTTGCTTCCCAGAAGCTTCATGCCGTCAATCACATAGCAGATATCCTCATAATCCAGCATCAGTTCCTGCAGCCACAGAGATGCTCTCTTTCCTACGGTTGTAGGCTGCGCAGGCTGGAAATGGGTAAAGGCCAGTGTGGGCAGAGCTTTGTATTCATCCGCGAATTTAGCCAGCTCAGCGATGACATTCACCAGTTTTTTCTTCACCAGCTTCAGGGCTTCCGTCATCACAATAATATCTGTATTATCGCCAACATAGCAGGATGTGGCGCCCAGATGAATGATGGGTTTTGCCTTCGGACATTGTACACCAAAAGCGTATACATGAGACATAACGTCATGGCGTACCACTTTCTCCCGTTCTTTGGCTACATCATAATTGATGTCATCCACATGGGCCTTCATCTCATCGATCTGCTCCTGGGTAATGTCCAGCCCCAGTTCTTTTTCAGTTTCGGCAAGGGCAATCCAGAGTCTTCTCCAGGTACGGAATTTCATATCCGGGGAAAAGATGTACTGCATCTCCTTGCTGGCATAACGTTCGGATAACGGGCTTACATACTTGTCGCTCATAAAAATCCTCCTAAAAGTCTTTATTTATCATAATCACCGCGAATATCTTCCTTCGGCGGCTCAATCGGGTACTTACCGGTAAAGCATCCTGTACAGATGCCCTGATCTCCTGCCAGTGCCGGCAGACGGGAAATATCCAGATAATGCAGTGAATCTGCGCCGATCACCTGGCGGATTTCTTCCACTGTACGATTGTAAGCAATCAGCTGCTCCCGCACAGGTACATCCGTACCGAAATAGCAGGGCCATAAGAACGGCGGAGAGCTTACCATCATATGTACTTCTTTGGCTCCGGCATTGCGAAGCATAGTAACGATACGGTCGCTGGTGGTACCGCGGACAATGGAATCATCGATCATAATGATACGTTTTCCTTCCACAGCCTCCTTAAGCACATTCAGCTTGACCTGCACACTTGACTCACGATTGCTCTGTTTCGGCTTAATAAAAGTACGTCCAACGTAGCTGTTCTTCACAAAAGCCACGCCATAGGGAATACCGGACTGCATCGCATAGCCCATGGCAGCCGCATTTCCGGACTCCGGCACACCCACAACAAGGTCTGCCTCAACCGGTGAATCCATGGCAAGATATTTTCCCGCAAGAATTCGGGAATCGTATACGCTCATGCCGTCGATATGGCTGTCCATGCGGGCAAAATAAATATATTCAAATACACAGCGGGCCTGCTGTCTGACCGGAATACACATGGATTTGTCAGATTTGATCCCGCCCTCTTTCGTAATAATCACCACTTCACCAGGCTCCACATCGCGGATAAAGGTGGCTCCTACCGTATCCAGCGCGCAGCTCTCGGATGCCAGAATGTAGGCATTGTCTCTCTTACCGATACATAAGGGACGGAAACCATACGGATCACGCACACCCATCAGCTTTCTCGGAGAAGATACGACCAGAGAATACGCACCTTTTAGCTTACGGGCCGCATTGATCACAGCTTCCTCAGCTGTCTTTGCGTTTACACGCTCTCTGGCAATGTGATAGGCGATAACCTCGGTATCGATGGTAGTCTGGAAAATAGCACCGCCGATCTCCAGTTCATGACGAAGCTCCGGTGTATTGACCAGGTTGCCGTTATGTGCCAGCGCCAGGGTACCTTTGACATAATTGAGTACAAGCGGCTGGGCATTCTCGCGGGTGGAAGCACCGGCCGTGGAGTAACGGACATGACCCACACCGATATTTCCGTTCAGTTTTTCCAGATTTTCCGGAGTAAACACCTCGTTGACAAGTCCCATTCCTTTATGGGATCTGACTACATTCGGTCCATCCGTGTCGCTGACGGCAATACCGCAGCTTTCCTGGCCGCGATGCTGCAGAGCCATCAGGCCATAGTAAATCGTTGAGGCAACATCATTGCCATCCAGATCATAAACACCGAAAACACCACACTCCTCTTTCAGGTTGTCTTCTGTGTTCTGATACGTCAAATATTGTTCATTATTCTTCATTTTGCGTCCTTTCCTCCTCAGAGCAGATAAGAGAAAGCCGTATTACGGATCATCCTCAGAACAATATATCTATTAGTTTTTCATAATAATACACCCACAATTATAAACTACTCTTATGATTTAACGCAAGATGTCAATACACAAAAAAATCAATTAATATCCTGTATTTTTGTGATAAGTGTCTGTTAACTCCTTGAGATAATCCTTCATCCCGGTTTCATATCCTCTGCGGTCACCATTTTCCATTCGTTCTTTCAGTTTCTGAAAACGTGCCGCAATAGCAGACTCTTCAAAACTCTCTCTGGCATCCTCCAGCTGAGACCAGATCTGCAGTACCGTATCCTGGTCAACGCCCAGACTCTCGGCAGTCTTCATCATCTGATCCTCGCCATCTGCCAGACATACTGCTGTCAGATATCCGGTGAGTACCCTGTTGGTATGCAGAAACTCATAAGCCGTCTTAAAACATTCCCTGGCCTCACTGAATTCAAAAAGCCGGGCATAAGCACAACCCATATTGTAATAAACACTTCCTTTAAACTGACTGCCGGTCTCATCATCCTCCGGAAGTTTCAGGCTGGCTTTATAAATATTCAGCGCATTCCGGTATTTCTCATTTCCATACAGATAATCCGCTTTCATCTTCATCCGTATGCGCTCGGGCTGTGCCCCATATTGTTCCAGCTTGGCGTTAAAAATCCGCATTTCCTCATGCGAAAGATAATATATTTCCTTAAAAATCGGCATCAGGATCTGACCCACAGGAGCTTTCTGTTCCAAAAGACTGCGGACTTTCTTGGAAAGCGCCGTCAGTCCCAGAACATTTTGGAGCCAGTCGCAAAGCTTCCCGTTCAGAATCGTCTCATCCACCAGATACAGATTATTGTAGAGATAAAAACACAATTCTTCTATAGAATAAATATTGGTACTGATATTTTCAATATAAAACGGGGTATCCGCCGGTTTTGTTCTGCAAAGTATGTAACTCATACGCGTTTCCCTCCTGCTTCCGTCAGGACTTCCTCCCACGTCTTGCCACTGGTGGGATACAGATCGCCAAATCCCAGATCCGTCACCCTGACTCTCATCGCAGTACCTGAAGTGAAGCTGACTTCGATCCGTACCCGGGAAGCCTTTGGCGGCCGATCTGGCAGACCGTCCAGTTTCATGGCGATGGTACGTCGTTCTTTGGAGTACATTTCTCCAATCTGCAGCCGGATAGAATCCTCTTCATCCAGAAGTACCTCGCAGCTGGCTTCACTGTCGTACCAGTTACCGCCCCCCGCAATCAGAGGATAATACCCGGGCACACCATTGATCATCATTTCCATACCCACATTATAACGCACTACATCGCCGCCAATGTAAAGATATGCCTTCAGCCGTTTATCCTCCACCTTTTCTCTGGCTGCCTCACAGGCTCCTTTAGCATACAGATTGTTGCCAAAATATACTTTCCTTTGTGCCTTACACAAAAGTGCCACTGATTTTTTGGCCCATTCCTGAGAAAAGCCATTACCCACCAGATAGATGGTAGAATAGATCTCCGCTCCCAGAGAATCCTGGATCAATTCGTAAAACGCCATATCTTTCTGCCGTCCGTCAGCCGGAAGTGTTATCCGCTTTCCCTCCCGGCAGGACACCATGGCCGGCCGTGTGGTCTGGTCAACATCCAGACGTCTGAAGTAGACATCCATATTCTCGAAAACGAACAGTCCCACTTTACGCCCTCTTCCGTCCAGTCTGTGTGAAAAAGCCTCATAATAGAAGCTTTCCGCATATTCCTGCAGAAAAGCCCGTCCTTTTTCAAAACCAAGGATTTCATAAGCCACCCGGACATTTTCCACCAGGGTACGGGATATCCTGGGCGTCGTCATCATAAAAGAGGTGATCTTTCGCAGATAATCCGGCAAACCCAGAAGCGCCAGAGACTCACGGATCAACACCGCCAGAAGTTCTCCCGGACGATAGGACTTTCCCGCCACCATGACTTCCCGGCTGCTCTGACAAAGCTCATAAATGCCGCTGACAAAACTTTCACCTTTCTGAGAAGAAAAGTATTCAGCCTCCGGTCCGAAATGCCATGTTTTTCCATCCGCCGTACTGATACAGTTGGGAAAAGAAGCATCCTCCGTTCCCACCTTAACAGGAAGCGATACAGCACTGTCAGCCTGACGGTCATAATAACAGATCTGAGAGGTATCCACACCAAAATCAAATCCGATCAGAATATTTCTCGTTTCGTTCATGCCGTGTTCTTCCTCCTAAAGTAATGTAAAAATTTTTCTGCAAATATGATCCGTTGTCAGGTATTCTTTCATATCCTGATCAAGCTGATCAAACCTCTGTACATGCCAGTCGCTCAACATACGGTTGAGCATCTGATATTTTGTTTTTCCTCTCGTTTCGATCTGATTACCCGATATGGTATGTACGGTAAGATCTGTCATCTTATTGTCACGGATCAGCGTATACTCAAGCACCTCTCCGTAAAACAGCATGAATTCCTTAGCGTATACCCCCTGAAACATTTCTTTCATAGGTTCGCTTTTGAACTCCCGCTTTTTTTCTCCCTCTGAACGCAGACAATACCGGATCACCACAGATTCCCCGGGCTTCCCCTTTGTCTCCACAAAAATCCGGTCTTCCAATTCATAGGCCTGAATCAGTTCCTCCGGCAGACACTTAAAAAAGCCGAGACGGATGCCTTTTTCTGTCACCACATCCAATTGCTCACGGATAAATTCCTTATCCTCATCTGTGATCTGCACCAGATTCTGTATCTTATCCTCTGTCCATCCATAACCTGTAGATTCCTCCGGAACCTGCAGTAAAGCCGCATAATACTTTAACAAGGCAAGGCGACATACCAGATGGCCGTGTTCGCCGGTGGCCACTGTCTTCATCTGCTCAAGAATATATTTTTCCGGCAGCTGATCCGCACAAAACAGAGCAAAAGCAGAAAATACCAAAAATGCCTCGGAAACCTGGGGTCTTACATTTTTTTTCATATAGCTTTCCAGGATCTCACCTGCATGTTTCAGCGGTTTTCGCACAAACATGGACAGAATCAGAAGCTCCTCATCGATATCTGCCGTATCGATTTCCCGGTCAGCCAGAAGATCTCTTATCTTACTCATCTGCTGCAGAGAACCAATATAGTGATCCCGCAGATACACAAGAATCGTATCGTTGGCTTTTTCCCGGATAAACATCTCGTAGGCAAGGTAAAGAAGTTCTTCATTTTCTCCTTCACCCATATTTTCAATCAGCTGTGTACACAGTGCTGTCAGGATCCGATTATCAATATACTCATAGCCATAACGGCTGATCACATCAAAGGCCCCCGCCAGCTTGTGCCGCTGCAGCATGGCACGAACAACCAGCCCCTTGCATTTTCCTGCAAATTCCTCCCGGGCCATCAGCTTCTGTACAGCCTCCGGAAGCTCTTTATCTTCGTTTCTTGTATAATACTGAAGTGCCTTTGTCCGGGCCGTCAGACGACATTCATCCACAAACCTGTCATCCTCTGCAATGCGAAGGAAAGAACGCACCGAACCATCGCTGACCTCTGCTGTCTCCAACACCGGAAGAAGCGTGTGTACCAGAAGTCCAAAGGATCTGGCATGCATAGCCTGGCAGCTCTGCGCGTATTTTTGTACAGACATAAGCGGTGTAATACGATGCTCCACCGTCACTGCAAAACGATGCTTTTTACTGTCTTCAAACAGGATCTGCTCATCACCGGAATACAGTTGAATATACGCTGTCTGCTCTTTGACAGGATAACATTCCTCCTTAGACAAGCAGGGATTGATCACAACTACCTGACGGATCGACTTGTCTTTTACCGATACTTTACAGGTAAACATGACTTCGCACAGCAGCTCTGCCATATCACGATTCTCTGCCTGATCAATAAAATGCTGATACAACACCGCATATCGCTCGCTGATCAGACCACGCTGCAGTGCCTGGACGGTAAACTCGGCCATGTCTGCCTCGTATTTCTCATAAGTTGCAGGATCCCGTTCTCTGTTCTGTACGATATTGGCATACAGCAAAGCCTTCTGTCCCGAGCGAAGGCGGTTTTCATACGAAAAATACAGACGTACGGCCAAAGGAAGAAGCCCTTTTCTTGCCGCCGGCAATGTTTCCATATAATACTCATACAGCCGGGTCATACGAATCTGTGCTTCCACCGCCCGCTCATACCACACAAAATACTCCGGTCTTCCCGGCGTTTCCAGCATGATCAGTATCAGAATCGCATGAAGGATCTCCCGATCAGGATAAGCCATGTAGCAGCTGCAAAGCAGACGGTATAAAGCCGGTGACCACTCCTTGGCATGCTGCGCAAGAATTGCTGCCATCTTTGTGAGTTCGGCTGTCAAAAGTCCCCGTCTGGCCGCAAACATCATTGCGCGCATATACAGTCCGTGCAAGCCAGTCAGAAGCTGTGGATTTTCTCTCAGGATCTTAACCACCTCACTGTACATGATCGGACTTCTGGAACCAAGTTCCGAAAGCTTCTCATACTCTGCCAGCTGTTTTTCCGGTGTCAAATCCGGCATTTCCTTCATCCACAAGCGAAGAAGCAGGGCACTTTTCGGTGCAAGAAGCCTAAGCTCATACAGTCTGTCCTGTATAGTCTCTGAAGCGGTATCAAGAAGACCACTTTCTTTCAACAAATACAGCCCCCATCCCTTAAGTTCCGGATCATCGGTTTTTACTTCTTCCCTCTTGATCGGCCAGCAGGCAGAAATTGCCTCTGCCGAAGAACCGCATGCCAGCAAAACAGCAGTCTGACACGCACAGGAAACATACTCCTGTTCTGCCGAAAAAGAATGCAGAATTCCAAGGGAAGCCTCTTTCCATTCCTGAGCAGTCAGTGTGCCGGTATCGTATCGTATAAACTGCTCCATAAGAGCAGCCAGATTCTTTTTCTGTTTTAACCGCACATCATCGCTGTGAGCCCCATCCGAGGCTGTCACCTCAAACTCCAGCGTCTCATAAACAGTGCGAATCATGATTTTACCATAGTTGCGTCCGGGGCGAAGACGATCCCTGCGGAGAATATATTCGAGGCCATAAAGACTTCCGATAAAATCCTCCGAGGTAATGACCTTTTTATCCACCTGAAGGAAATCCCCCTGGACTTCTACTTCCATTCGTACATAGCCCCAGGTATCCTTTTCTACATAAAGGATATTTTTCTGAGAGCTTCTGAGCCCATCGTAAACCTTTCTTTCCCGGTCAAGACTGATGTGCACCGGTTCTTTACGCCCACAGGCGATCAGAAACTCTTCCAGATGCTGATAGCCCAAAGGTTTGACACAAAGTCCACGATACAACGGCAGCCAACAGCTGTCTTTTCCCTTCAAAAAACGCACAAAATCCGGGGAATTAAACAAACGAAAGGCCTCCCGGAAATCTGTGCGGGCCAGCTTGGCAAATCCCTCCAGATTACGGATCTCTCCATGGCGGGTCTGCACCTCGGGGTTACGCACACAAACGTGTACCGCCACACTGGCCTCCCCCACAGGACTGAGGATCGTGATTTCTCCCGCAAAAGTCTCCTCTTCCTTAAGTCCGCGGGTATCTATAATGTAGTGAACATGAATCGCATTTCCGGAAAAAGTATCCTTTTCAAGCACGATCCTCCTGTTAGAACTGATCAGCATTCCACGGATCCGACTGTTATCCTCCGCCGAAAAAAAGAACTCGCCCTCCAGACTGGAATCGGTCGGAGCCGTCAGTTCCAGTGCCGTATCGGACAAGACGAGTTTCGGTGCCTGATATATATAGGTATCGTTTATTAATTCTTCGATTCTTCTCTTCATGCAAGTTCACCTGTTTTCTCTAAATGTAACCCTTCAACGCGTTCAAAGTTATTCTTGACTAATTCATTTGAGCCGTTATAATCAAAGTAATCCGTATCGACAGTATGCTTCAAACAATTACGGTAATTATACACTAACCATAAGACAGTTGCAAGCTATGCACGAAGTATAGCAGAATAGAGGACATCATGTTAAAACACAAAGACCATTTTCACGGCAGCGATCTTGAAAAGATCGAAGCGATTTACCATATCAAGAAGGAAGACATTATCAGCTTTTCCGCCAATGTAAATCCCCTGGGCATCAGCAGTAAAATGAAAGATACCCTGGCTGAGCATCTGGATGCCATCACCACCTATCCCGACAGAGAGTACACCGAGCTTCGTAAAGCCATTGCCGCCTATGCCGATACACAGTTCGAGAATGTCATCGTAGGCAATGGCTCCACAGAGTTGATTTCTCTGTTCATTCAGCTGCGTCACCCCAAAAAAGCCATGGTACTTGGACCTACCTACTCCGAATATGAACGGGAGATTTCCCTTGGCGGCGGCACCACCGTATACTATCCGCTGCGTGAGGAAGATGATTTCCAGATCAATGTGGACGAATTCTGCCGCAATCTGAACGATACCATCGACTTGCTGGTACTGTGCAATCCCAACAATCCAACATCCACAGCCATAACTACCAAAAACATGCGCCGCATTTTGGATACCTGTCTCGTACACGGTATTTTTGTCATGATCGATGAGACCTATGTAGAGTTTGTGCCGGACGTAAAAGCCGTTTCGGCTGTTCGCCTGACCAACGACTACAACAATCTGATCATTCTTCGCGGTACCTCAAAATTCTTTGCCTCCCCGGGACTGCGTCTTGGTTATGCCATCACCGGCAATATGGATCTGATCCGTCAGGTCAACACACGCAAAAATCCCTGGACCATCAACACTCTGGCCGAGATCGCCGGACGCCTGATGTTCAGTGATATCGAATATATCGAAAAGACACGAAATCTGATCTCCGGCGAAAAGAAACGGATTCTGAACATCCTGGACCGCTGGGAAAATGTGAAATACTTCGATCCCCAGGCCAATTTTATTCTGCTTCATCTGTTAAAGCCGGGCATCGATGCCAGCTATGTTTTTGACTACTGTATCCGCAAAGGATTGATGATCCGCAACTGCTCTTCTTTCCCGTTTCTGGATAACAGCTATATCCGTTTCTGTATCATGAAGCCGGAGCAGAATGCAGCGCTTCTGGGAACACTGTCAGAAATCCTGCGGTAACACTGCTTTTGTAATTTTTCAGAATCTGGGCAACCTTCACGAAATCCGGATGCTCCAAAAACAAACGGACAATTCAGCAGAAAGAAGCTGAGCAATTAAGTGGCTCTCTTCTCCTGTGAATTGTCCGTTCTGCCAATATTTTTGATACTCCTGGAGTCTGTTATCTTAGATCTACATCGCCTTCAGCTTTTGCAGCACACTCCGCGCATCCTTCCCATCCGCCAGAATCTGTCTCTTCAGTTCTTCCAGCGACGCAAACTTTCTCTCCGCTCTCTGGAAATGCATCAGCTCCACCTTCTGCATATCCCCATACAAATTCAGGTTACAAGAAAACAAATGCGTCTCAATGCCCACAAACTTCTCCTGCACCGTAGGCTTCACTCCAATATTGGTCACACCGCCAAATTCCATCTCACCAATACTGCTTCTCGTAGCATACACCCCAAAAGGCGGCAGCACCTTATTCTCATCCGCCTTAAGATTTGTCGTAGGCAGCCCCAGCGTCCTGCCAATATGGCGTCCGTGAATGATCTTTCCATAAAAAAAATAAGGATACCCCAGCATGTCCGCCGCCATCTCCATGTTGCCGCGAAGAATACAGTCTCTCACCAACGTACTGGAAATCTCCTGATTTCCATACATCTCCTTTGAAAGTACCTCCACAGAAAAACCATACTCCCGGCCCATATGCTCCAGTAAAACCGCATCACCTGCTCTGTTATGTCCAAACCTGAAATCCGGTCCTATCACCAGACAAGCAGCTTTCAGCCGTTTCACCAAAATCTCCCGGACAAACTCCTCAGCCTCCATATGCATCATATGTTCATCAAACGGACATTCAATCAGCCAGTCCAGATCTGTCTGTTCCAGCATCTGACAACGCTCCGCATTCGTCAGAAGCACCCTGTGTCTGTTATCTTGGGTCAGCGTATAAGGAGATACCTCAAAAGTAAACATCACCGATGTAAGCTTTCTCTCACCAGCAATATCCACCACCCGCTCCAGCAGTTTTTTATGTCCTCTGTGTAAGCCATCAAACTTACCCAAAGTGATCACACAGGGAGTATCTGATGAAAACCCACAGGTTCCTGTCGTATATCGCATAGACTATCCTCTGTTTCCTAAATTCTCATGCCTCCGGGTCATAAAACATCTTTTTCAGATAAAAATAACCCTCTTTATAATAATAAATTCCCACAAACTTTTCCTGACTGTCATACACCCGCACCTCCTGCAGATGTCTCCAGTCTTTACGGCTTTTTTTCATCATGCGGGATACATGAAAAATATTGCCGTTATGCACCAGGGCATCACTTTCCGGCTGCATCACCACCGCCGCCTTATCCGCAAATAGCTGATCCAGCGTCACAAGTCCCACCGGAAGCCCTCCTTCTTTCACAGAAGCTTCCACCTCTGCCAGTGTATGACTATCCTCTACAGAGAAAATGCCCACACGGGTACGTGTCAAATGCTCCATGCAGGCGGGACAACCAAGTTTTTCCCCTATATCATAGCAAAGTGTACGAATATACGTACCTCTGGAGCAAGTCACAGACATACGCACCCGAGGCAGATCCACCTCAAGGACCTGCAGATCCAGGATCTGCACCTTTCGTGCTTTACGTTCCACCTCAATACCCTTTCTGGCCAGTTCATACAGCTTCTTACCGTTAACCTTCAGCGCAGAATACATAGGCGGCACCTGCTCATACGGTCCCACAAAAGATGCAGCAGCCTCACGTACCTGTTCTTCTGTTACATCTACAGGCCCCGTACGCAGCACCGTACCCGAAGTATCCTGCGTATCCGTATCCACCCCAAGAAGCATTACGGTCTCATACGTCTTTGTTTCCTCCGTCAGCATATCGCAGACACGGGTTGCCTTTCCCAGACATACCGGCAGCACCCCCACTGCGTCAGGATCTAATGTGCCCGTATGTCCGATCTTTTTCTGGTGAAGAATTCCTCTGAGCTTTGCCACCACATCATGGGACGTAAAACCTTTTTCTTTATAAATGTTTAAAATACCGTTCATTCTGTACTCATCTTTCCTGTCCGCAATTTTCACTTTCAGTCCATCTGTTTGGCAAGCTCCTCCAGAAGTTTCTCTTTAACCTCTTTTGCTGAACCATACAATGTACAACCGGCTGCCTTAATATGCCCGCCGCCGCCAAAGACAGAAGCAACCTTGCTCACATCCGTATTTCCGTTGGCTCTGAGACTGACCTTAAATACGTCCTTTTCGAGAGGGTACAGAAAAACCGCAGCCTTTATTCCCCTGGTCAGGCGAAGCTGACTGACAATACCGTCCGTATCCTTCTTATCTATGCCATAATACGTTACATCCTCCGGATACACTGCGCCGACGATTACCTGTCCGCCCAGATACATCTGCGCAGTCTCCAGAACCTTACCCAGGATCCTGTTCTGTGCAAATGTTTTTTCATAAAAAGAACGATCAATAATCTCCGAAAAATGTATGCCCTTATCGATCAGCATAGCTGCCATTCTCAGAGTATCCGGACTTGTATTAGAATACTGCAGCACACCGCTGTCATGAATAATACCGGTGTACAAAGCTGTTGCCATATCTTTGTCAATCCGCTCTGTGTCCAAAAGTCCGCAGACTACTTCACTGGCAGAGCTTGCCCTGGCATTGATCACATTTTTTCCGCCAAAACCTTCATTTGTAATGTGATGATCAATACACACCACCTCCCGGGCCGTATCCAGATATTTTCCTGCGGCACCAATTCTGTCAGGGCTGCTGGTGTCTGATACAAGAAGGCAGTCGTAAACTTTTTCAGGGTCGGCCTGCGCTTTTACCTCTTCCACACAGGCAATATAGTTAAAAACATCCCTCACTTCTTCCAGATAAATATCCGCCTGAATATCCGGTCTGTTTTTTTTCAGATAAAGATACATTCCCATGCAGGAACCAACGCAGTCTCCATCCGGACTTATATGTCCCGCGATGGCCACCGTTACTGCATTCCCCAACAACTCATCAATCTTCGCCATCCGTCATTTCCTCTGTCTCTTCGGGTGCAGTGTCTTTCTGCACTTCATCAATCAAGTGAGACATATGCACACCATACTCAATAGAATCATCCAGAATAAAGTGAATCTCCGGCGTATTGCGAAGATTCAGATTTTTTGCCAGATAGCGGCGGATATATCCTTCCGCACTGCGAAGTCCGGCAAGGGTATTTTTCTTTTCTTCTTCATTTCCCAGTACGCTGATAAACGCTTTGCAGGTTTTCAGATCCGGCGCAACCTCCACCTGGGTTACACTGGTCATCATATGGATACGGGGATCCTTGATTTCCTTGCGGATGATCACAGACAGTTCTCTCTGTACCTCCCCGTTGATTCTTGTATTTTTAATACTGTTCTTTCTCATAGAATCCTTTCTGAGATATGTCGCCTGTAACCATGGTTGATTTCCACAGTTACTGTTCATATCTGCTCAAACAACGCAAAAACAGCAGATACAGATTGAGTGCTCCTCTTGGGAAGCACTCAGCCTGCAGGCTTACTATCTCGGTACTTCTACCATGATATAGGCCTCTACCATATCCAGTTCCTGAATATCGCTGAATCCGTCAAAGGTCAGACCGCACTCAAAACCGGCCTTAACCTCCTTAACATCATCTTTAAATCTCTTCAGAGAGGACAGATCACCCTCAAAGATCTGTTTGCCTTCACGGGAAATACGAACTTTACATCCTCTCTGGAAATATCCATCCATTACATAGCTTCCGGCAATATTACCAACGCCGGATGCTTTGAAGATCTGACGAATCTCCGCATGACCGATGACTTTCTCCTCATATACAGGATCCAGCATACCCTTCATGGCAGCCTCGATATCCTCAATTGCCTGGTAAATAATGGAGTACAGACGGATATCTACTTTTTCATGATCAGCAGTAGATTTAGCTGTCGGATCAACCTTAACGTTGAAACCAATAATGATGGCATTCGATGCGCTGGCCAGAGTAATATCGGATTCATTGACGATACCTACACCGGCATGGATCACCTTAACCACTACTTCTTCGTTGGTCAGCTTGGTCAGACTCTGTTTAACCGCTTCTACAGAACCCTGTACGTCAGCTTTGACGATCAGATTCAGTTCTTTCAGATTACCTTCCTGAATCTGGTTAAACAGATCATCCAGAGACATTCTGGACTTGGTCTCTTCCAAAAGCTTGTTCTTATTCTCGGAAATAAAGGTTGCCGCAAAATTCTTAGCTTCCTTATCGTTCTCTGTAGCTACCAGAACCTCACCGGCATTCGGCACATCGTTCAGACCAAGGATCTCAACCGGCATAGAGGGACCTGCGGATTTTACTCGGCGGCCTCTGTCATCTATCATGGCACGAACTTTACCAGAGCATGCACCGGCAGCAATAAAATCTCCCACATGCAGTGTACCTTTCTGTACCAGAATGCTGGCAACAGGACCTTTACCCTTATCCAGTTTTGCCTCAATAACCAGACCACGGGCACGTCTGTTGGCATTTGCTTTCAGTTCCATCACATCTGCAGTCAAAAGGATCATCTCTAACAGTTCATCAATACCCTCGTGGGTACGTGCGGATACCGGCACGCAGACAGTACTTCCGCCCCAATCCTCCGGAATCAGGCCCTGTTCAGACAGTTCCTGTTTTACGCGATCCGGATTTGCAGCCGGTTTATCCATCTTATTGATAGCCACGATCAACTCAACGCCGGCAGCTTTTGCATGGCTGATCGCCTCCAGTGTCTGCGGCATAACACCATCATCCGCAGCAACCACCAGAACAGCAATATCTGTGGAATTGGCACCGCGCATACGCATAGCTGTGAAGGCCTCATGACCCGGTGTATCCAGGAAAGTGATCTTTCGTCCATCGATTTCCACGACAGAAGCACCAATAGCCTGTGTAATACCACCGGCCTCGCGGTCAGTCACTCGGGTATCACGGATAGCGTCCAGAAGAGAGGTTTTACCATGGTCAACGTGACCCATAACGCAGACTACCGGCGGACGGGATGTCATCACATCCTCAGACTCTTCATCCTCTTTCAGGAGCTCAGCAATAACATCCACTTTTTCTTCCGGTTCTGCAATAATGTCATATTCCAGAGCGATCTCACTGGCTTTTTCAAAATCGATCTCCTGATTAACCGTAACCATCATTCCCTGCATAAACAGCTTCTTCACCAGCTCTGAAGGCTGTTTCTTCATCGCATCTGCCAGCTCACGGATCGTCAGCTTCTCCGGAAGCTTGATCTCTTTGATTTCTTCCTTCGGTTCTTCTTTCTTCGGCTGCGGATGTACCGGTTTCTGCAGCGCTTTCGGCAGACGGGATTTCTGATTCATCCCCTGGTTCGGACGATTACCGCCGGACTTTCTGTCGCTGGTCATCTTATTCTCGCGCTGTGTTGCCTTCTCTCTCTCTTTATCCTTTTCTTTCTTACCTTCACGGGACGGTTTCTTAGCCAGTCCCAGATCCGGCTCACTTACCGGCTTACGGCTGTCATTTCTTCGGTTGTCAAAGGACGGACGTCTGTTATTTCCAGTGCCCTCTCCGTCTTTGCCAAAGCCTCTCTGACCCTGGCCGCCCGGACGTCTGTCGCCGTCCTGACGTCTCTGGCCAAATCCGTTCTGCGGTTTTCTCTCACCATCCTGAGTATTTCTCTGGCCACGGAATCCTTCTCCATTTCTGTTAAAGTTTCTGTCGCCTCCCTGGCGTCTGTCACCATCCTGACCAGTTCTCTGACCCTGACGTCTGTCACCGGAATTTCCGTTTCTGCCGTTCGTATTTGCACCATTATTTCTGGCCTGTGTATTTCTTCTCTCTCCATTGGCATTTCCAAAGGAACGGTTTGCTCCCTGCTGACGGTTTTCCGTTTTTTCGTTCGTTTTTTCCGGCTGAGCTTTAGGCTGCACCGGTTTTTTCTCCGGTGCCTTTGCTTCTGCTGCTTTTACTTCTGCTGCCGGTTTTGTCTCTGCCGGTTTCACAGAAGCCGGTTTCGTTTCTGCCGGTTTTACTACAGCTGTTTTTATCTCTTCCGGCTTTACCGGAGCTGCTTTTGTTTCTGCCGGTTTTACAGGCGCTGTCTTGACCTCTTCTTTCTTCGCCGGAGCCTCTGCCGGCTTTGTCTTAACCGGAGCTTCTGTCTCTTTTTTCGCCGGTTTTGCTGTCATGTGGAACTTTTTACCTTCCTGCGTCTTGGCATTCTGCGGTCTGTCCACACGGATCAGATTTTTCTTTTTTGGTCTGACTGTAGCTCTCTCCTGACCTTTTTTCTCTTTATTTTCTACCTGATTTGTTTCCTTCTGCAACTGTATTTCTGCCTCCGTATCCTTCTTTATGTCGAATCCGCCTGCAACCGCATCACGGACCATTTTCTCCTGCTGTGCATTCAGTGCGCTCATATGGCTTTTTACATCCATGCCATGCATTCTCAGAAAACTGAGAACCAGACGATTTGATACGCACAGTTCCTTTGCCAACTCAAATACCTTAAGTTTGTGCAAATTCACACCAGCCTTTCCTATTTTTCTGCATCCTCCATCTTAGAGATCAGCGCCTTTGCCATATTTTCATCCAGGACTGCCAGGGACGCTCTGTATTCTTTCCCCAGCGCCTGCCCCAATTCTTCTTTTGAGGAAAAGAAAAACAACGGCACCTTATAGTAGGTACACATATTGGTGTACTGTTTTTTACTGTTTTCCGACGCGTCCGCGGCAACTACCACGACACCGGCCTGACCGGATTTTACGGCTTTTTCCACCGCAAACTCTCCACTGACCAGTTTTCCCGCCTTCATACAGATACCGATGAAAGATAATATTTTATGATTGTTCAAGGTTCTCCATCTCCTTTTTCAGCTGTTCGTAAACTTCTTCGGGAACCGGAACCTTTAAAGAACGTTCAAGTCCTCTGCTCTTTACCGCCTTTGTCAGACAGTCCACCGAGGGACATACATAGGCACCACGGCCGTTTTTTCGACCGGTAGCATCCAGAATGATCTCTTCCTCCGGTGTTTTAAGCACCCGGAACATTTCCTTTTTGTTTTTCATTTCTCCGCAGCCAGTACATTTACGCAGCGGCGTTTTCATTTTTTTCATACGTTTTACTCTTCCGTGCTCTCTGCGGGTGCTTCTGCTTCTTCGGTCTCATCGATATCTTCTTCCACATCCTCTTCTGTATCAAGCACTTCTTCATCCTCGTCCTCATCCAGACCGTAGTATTCAAAGTCACCGGATTCACGGGCCTGTGTCTCGCTCTTGATATCGATCTTGTAACCGGTCAGACGAGCTGCCAGACGGGCATTCTGTCCTTCTTTACCGATAGCCAGAGACAGCTGATAATCCGGAACGATAACCAGGGCATCCTTTTCATCCGGATCAGCAAGAACCGTGATGACTTTTGCCGGACTTAAAGCATTTTCGATCAGCAGAGCCGGGTTTTCATCCCAGTTGATGATATCGATCTTTTCACCGCCAAGCTCAGAAACAATAGAATTTACACGGGAACCGTTCAAACCTACGCATGCGCCTACAGCATCTACATCCGGATCATTGGAATATACAGCGATTTTTGTACGCGAACCTGCCTCACGGGCAATGGCGCGAATCTCAACTGTACCGTCATGAACTTCCGTCACTTCAGACTCAAACAGGCGCTTCACCAGTTCCGGATGGGTTCTGGATACCAGAACCTTCGGACCCTTGGAAGTATCTCTTACCTCAAGCACATACACTTTGATACGTTCTGTAGGTGCAAAATGCTCTCCCGGAATCATTTCTTTTTCGTTCAGAATAGCATCCACCTTGCCCAGATTGACACTGACACTTTTACCCATGTAGCGCTGTACAATACCGGTAACCACTTCACGTTCTTTGCCAAAATACTCATCGTAAAGTACTTTTCTCTCTTCTTCACGGATCTTCTGCAGGATCACGTTTTTGGCATTCTGAGTGGCAATACGGCCAAAGGATTTGGACTGTATCTCCACATTAACAATATCGCCGGGTTCATAGGAAGGATCGATCATTTTGGCATCTGCCAGGCTGATCTGCTCTACGGAATCTTCCACCTCTTCTGCGACGGTCTTTGCCGCCATCACATGGAAATCACCGGTCTCCCGGTTAATGGTTACCGTCACATTGTCAGCTTTACCGAAATGATTTTTGCAGGCCTGCAGAAGTGACTGCTCAATCGCATCCAGAATAGTATCCTTACTGATATTTTTTTCTTTTTCCAGTACGGACAGTGCCTCTAAAAGTTCTGTGTTCATTTTTTTCTTTTTTCCTCCTGTATTAAAAGTCAAATGCCAGCCGGATGAGGGCAAGTTCATTTTTTGCAAATGTCCTGAGGGACTCATCTTCCTGTCGGATCGTCACCGTTTTATCATCATATGCGGTAAGTATTCCATAAAATTCTTTCTCCCCGTCAATAGCACGGTAGGTACGGATTTCCAGCTCCTTACCCATGCTGCGCACATAATCTTTTTCCTTTTTCAGCGGGCGGCCCAGTCCCGGGGAACTGACTTCCAGGATATAGGCATCTTCAATAAAATCATTCTGATCCAGAAGATCACTAAAAGCTCTGCTGACCTTTTCGCAGTCACCGATGGTAAAACCGCCCTCCTTGTCGATGTAAGCTCTCAGATACCAGGTACCGGCCTCCTTTACGTACTCCACATCCACCAATTCGTAATTGTTTTCCTCGATAATGGGCATCAGCAGTTCTTCCGCTCTGCGCTCATACTCTTCTCTTTTACTCAATACACATACCTCCATAAAACAGCAGACTTCATGCAACAGAAAAATAAGAGAACCCTTATTACATAAATGAGAGTGAACATGGCGTCCACTCTCATCTAGTCTCATCTTATTTAATTCTCAGATAGTATACCACTCATACTTTCCGATTTCAAGAGGTTTCCTGTATTTTATTCTGAACTTTCTTACCTTCCATGAAAACGTCGATTCCATCCGCAATACCCTGAACGATTTTTTGCTGATATTGCGCAGAAGCCATATTTTTATCTTCCGCAGGATTAGTCATGTACCCCATCTCAACAATGGTTACCGGCACCTCGCACCAATTGATCCCGGACATGGTATCCGTTTCCCAGACACCATTGTTTTTTGCACCGGTAGATTCACAGAGAGCATCCACCACATCCTGAGACAGAGTCTTACATTCCTCATAAATCTCAGCATTGTACTTGTTCTTGCTGGTCTGACAGATGGTCATGGCACCATTTGTCTTACTGTTCTCTGAACCGTTGGCATGAATACGTACGAAAGCATCTGCCTGAAGCTCATTGGCCACAGCTGCACGCTCTGCATTGGAAATATCCACATCATGGGTCTCGCGGGTCATCACAACTTCATAGCCTCTTTCTTCCAGCTCATCTCTTAACTGCAGCGATACCTGAAGATTCAATTCATATTCATACAGGCCGGTTGTCGTCCCCCGGGTACCGCTGGACACCTTTTTCTTTGTTTCAGACGCTCCGGGACCCACCGGTTCTTTTTCTGCGTTCCCCTTGGCCTGATGCCCCGGATCGATCACCACAAGACCTTTGCTTTCTTCCGGAAGAGGCTCATTGGCCTCCTCACTTGTCAAACTTTCCGGTGCCAGCACAGAAGGACTCTGTGCTTCACTGCTTTCAGAAACAATGGATGTCTCTTCCGCTGCCAGGCTGCTTTCGATCACCAAAGAAGAGCTCTCCTCGGAAGCTGCTTTTCCACAGCCCGCCAGCAACAGCAAAAGGATACCGGCAGTCACCATTTCTTTTTTCATTCCGTTCATCTCCTGCATCCCATATGGTACCGCATCTTTCCACTGTCATTCAGATGTGGCCCTATGTTTTTCTATGCTCGTCTGACCTTTGTACCTTTTGTGTCTCTTTTTGCCAGCTTCAGCTTGTTCAGTGTCAACGGCTTATCCTGAAACTGCACTGTATACTCTACACGGCTGGCCAGAAGATAGGCATTCTCCAGTTCATCGCCGGGAGCCAGACGCATCCCCCGCACACCAAGAGCCGCTTTTTTCTTTTCCGGCACCTCTGAGAGCAGCATCCGCAGGAAAAATCCCTGACGGCTCTGCAGCACAAGATGCTCCATGGCCGAGATATCCCCTACCATTACCAGTTCATCCTCAGACCCAAGTTTTGTGGACAGACTGGTTTTCTTATTTATCGCAAACTCAATACCATTTACCACTTTACACATACTGCTCTTTGATACAAAGATCAGCTTCTGCTGCCGGATATTCTCCAGGGCATCCATATACAGAATACGCTCCTGCGCGCTGGAATACTGACAGAAATTGTCAATGGGGATAGCCTTGTCACGGAATTTACCATAGGGCAGATCCAGCACTCTGACCTGATACATATTGCCTTTGTCTGTAAACAGGCAGAGCTTATCGATATTTTTGCACTGGACGATAAACCGGCTTTCCGATGATGCTGCTTCCTGGTTTCGTTCATAGACAGACTGATCCACACAGCGCACATAACCGAAACGATCCATCATCACGCAGACTTCCGTTTCCTCAACCTTCTTTTCCTCAAAGACTACGGCTTTCGCATTCTCGATCCTGGTCTTTCTCGGCACCGCAAATTCCTGACGGATGCTTTCCAGATCCTCCCGGATAACTTCTGCCATGGAATCATAATTGTCCAGAATATCCTCATAACGCTCGATATTGGCTACTGTCTTTTTGTGATCCTCCAAAAGTGCATCGATCTCCAGACCGATCAGTTTGTAAAGACGCATCTCCAGAATAGCTGTGGCCTGACGCTCCGTAAAACAGAGTGCTTTCGCCTTTCTCTCGCTGGCCTTTGTCTTAAAAATGATCCCTTCCGTATTTCCATTGATCAGACAGTCCTTTGCCTGTTTCTGGCTGCGAGAACCACGCAGTATCTCTATGATCAGGTCGATCACATCGCAGGCCTTGATCAGACCTTCCTGTATTTCCCGTTTTTCCTTTTCTTTCGCCAGCAGCGTCGTATATTTTCTGGTTGCCAGCTCGAACCGGAAATCCACGTGATGCTCAATAACCTTTTTCAGTCCCAGCGTCTCCGGCCGTCCATCCACTACCGCCAGCATATTGACACCGAAGGTATCTTCCAGATGGGTCTTTTTATAAAGCATATTTACCAGATTCTGAGCATCCGCGCCTTTTTTAAGTTCCAGCACAATACGGATACCCTCTTTTGAGGACTGATTGGAAATGTCTGTAATTTCTGAAGCCTTGCGGGATTCTACCAGAGCGGCTACATCATTTAAAAACTTCCCAATGTTGGCGCCGATCATCGTATACGGAATCTCAGATATCACGATATTCTGTTTTCCGTTCTTCCCTTTTTCGATATCCACTTTGCCTCTCAGATGAATCTTTCCCATACCCGTCTCATAGATGGACAGGAGTTCATCTTTATTGATCACGATACCTCCGGTAGGAAAATCCGGGCCCTCGACGTACTGCATCAGCTCTTTTGTAGTGATATCGTGGTTGGCCATATAAGCCTCCACCGCATCGATTACTTCTCCCAGATTGTGAGGCGGAACACTGGTAGCCATACCAACGGCAATACCGTCAGCACCGTTTACCAGAAAATTCGGTATACGCACCGGCAGCACCTCAGGTTCTTTCTCTGTCTCATCGAAGTTCGGCATAAAGTCCACAACCTGTTTATCCAGATCAGCCAGATAAACTTCCTGGGTCAGCTTTTGCAGACGGGCCTCCGTATATCGCATGGCGGCAGCACTGTCCCCTTCAATGGAACCAAAATTACCATGCCCATCCACCAGAGGCATGCCTTTCTTGAAATCCTGAGCCATCACCACCAAAGCATCATATATGGAGGAATCACCGTGGGGATGATACTTACCCATAGTATCACCTACGATTCTCGCGCATTTCCTGTAAGGGCGGTCATAGCGGATCCCCAGCTCATACATATCGTACAGTGTACGTCTCTGCACCGGCTTAAGTCCGTCGCGCACATCCGGCAGGGCACGGGAAACAATAACACTCATCGCATAATCTATATAGGATTTCTGCATGACATCGGAATATTCTGTTTTGATAATCTTTTCTTCAATACCATTCATCTGCCGTCACCTCCTAGATATCCAGCTGCGCATCCCGCGCATGTTCATAAATAAATGCTTTTCTCGGGGGTACGTCCGTTCCCATCAGAATTTCTGTGACCTCGGAAGCCAGACGCGCATCCTCGATCTCTACCAGTTTCAGCCTTCGGGTTTCCGGATTCAAAGTGGTTTCCCACAGCTGCTGGGCATCCATCTCACCGAGACCTTTGTATCTCTGCAGTGTAAAGGGGCCTGTATGGCGTTTTCTGTATTTTTCCAGCGCCTTGTCATCATACAGATATTCTTCCTCCCCTTTGGAGGGAATCGCCTTGTACAAAGGCGGCATGGCAATATACACATGGCCTTCGTAGATCAGCTCAGGCATAAACCGGTAAAACAGAGTCAAGAGCAGAGTAGAGATATGGGCACCGTCCACATCCGCATCAGCCATGATGATAATTTTATCGTAACGAAGTTTTGTAATATCAAAATCGTTGCCATAGCCTTCGGAAAAGCCGCAGCCAAAGGCATTGATCATGGATTTTATTTCCGCATTGGCCAGAACTTTATCGATGGAAGCCTTTTCCACATTCAGTATCTTGCCTCGGATAGGAAGAATCGCCTGATAGGCTCTGTCTCTGGCAGTTTTTGCCGAACCGCCGGCCGAATCTCCCTCGACGATAAAAATCTCACATAGAGACGGATCCTTCTTTTCACAATTTGCCAGTTTCCCATTGGAATCAAAGGAATATTTCTGTTTGGTCAGAAGGTTGGTTTTTGCTTTTTCCTCCGTCTTTCGAATCTTTGCTGATCGTTCGGCGCAGGCCAGCACCTGCTTTAACTGCTCCAGATTACGGTCAAAATACAACTGGACCTTTTCGGCCGTAACCTTTCCCGCAGCTTTTGCCGCATCCTGATTATCCAGCTTTGTCTTGGTCTGACCTTCAAATCTGGGCGCAGGATGCTTAATGGAAATTACTGCCGTCAGGCCATTGCGGATATCCGCTCCGGTAAAATTGCTGTCCTTTTCCTTAAGAATACCCAATTCCCTGGCATACGTATTCATAAGCGTGGTATATGTCGTTTTAAAACCGGTCAGATGCGTACCGCCCTCGGCATTGTAGATATTGTTGCAAAAACCCAGAACATTTTCATGAAATTCATTTACATACTGGAAAGCACACTCCACTGTAATTCCGTCAGCTTCTCCCTTAAAATACACCGGTTCATGAATGACCTCTTTATTCTGGTTCAGCTCCCGGACAAAGCCGATAATACCATCAGGTTCATGAAACTCTACGATATCCGGTGTATCTTTTCGTTCATCTTCAAAATGAATCGTCAGATTTGGATTCAGGTAGGCTGTTTCATGCATGCGGCTTTTTACTTCTGTGGCAGAAAAATCTGTCCGGTCAAAAATTTCCGGATCCGGCAAAAAGCGGATCAGCGTTCCTGTCTCTTTTGTCCGGCCAAGCTTCGGCAAAAGGCCATTTTCCAGCAAAAGCACCGCCTCTCCCCGCTCATACCGGTCATGGTGCACATACCCTTCCCTGGAGATCTGCACATCCATCCACTCTGACAGTGCATTGACAACAGAGGATCCTACGCCATGCAAACCACCGCTGGTCTTGTAAACAGAATCATCAAATTTTCCGCCCGCATGCAGTGTCGTAAACACAAGCCGGGCTGCCGGAACACCTTTTTCGTGCATGCCTACCGGAATACCACGTCCGTTATCTTTGACACTGCAGGAGCCATCCTTATGCAATGTAATAGAAATATAATCACAGAATCCCGCCAGATGTTCATCCACTGCGTTGTCCACGATCTCATAGATCAGATGATTCAGTCCCTTTCTTGAAGTACTTCCGATATACATTCCCGGTCTTTTGCGCACAGCCTCCAAACCTTCCAGAACAGAGATACTGCTGGCATCATACTTGACGCTTTTTGCCATACTGCTTTTATCCTTTCCCGCAAAAAATCTGCGAACTGTCCGTAAAAACCAGACAGCCCGCAGTCTGCTTAAACATTACGTATCTGTTCAGTACCTTCACAGATACGATTCGGTTACTTTGTTACTTTCAGAGACTTTACAGAACTGTAACTTCCGTATAGTTTTCCTGAATTTTCTGTTTTATATGCCCGTACGCGAACATAGTATTTTTTTCCTTTTGTCAGATTTTTTAATGTGACTGACGTGGATTTTGTGGTCACTTTCTTCACATTTGTCTTAAAATTAGAAGAAGTGCTGTATTCCACTTCATATCCAGCCGCACCGGACACCTTCTTTGACAGTGTTACCTTCAACTGCTTGCCTGACGAATTTTTCAGGCTTTTGATGGTTGGTTTTCCCGGCTTGGAAGCATGAACAGTGATCTTGCATTTTGCGTAAACACCGCTGCCATCTTTGGCGGTAGCTGTGATTACTGCAGTTCCTTCCTTTACAGCTGTCACTTTTCCACTGGTGGACACTGTAGCCACTTTGACATTAGAACTGGACCACACAACACCTTTCAGCGTCGGCTTACTCGGGGAATAACTCTTTACAGAAATCGTTACGGTACTGTTTTTTCCGTATAACGCAGCATTTGACTTATTCAATGTGATCTTTGTCACAGGATTGCTGGTATAGGAAGATATTGCCTTGGCATATGTCTTACTCTTGGTGATACAGAACCATCCTGTTTTTCCACCATATTTAACTTTGCCCCACTTTTCCTTGCCGGAGGTCTTGACAGATTCCGCCAGAACAATGGTATCCTTCGGAATCAGTGTGCCAATGTATGAACTCTCTGACTTCGGTGACTGGCGGACTTTGACAGAGGTTGCTGTGATCTTATACAAAGCCGCACTGACTGTGACTTTACATTTTGCCTTAACACCGCTTCCATCCGCTGCTGTTGCCGTAATGGTTGCCGTGCCCGGACCCACGCCTTTCACCTTACCCTCTGCATCTACCGTTGCCACAGAGCCGTTGGAAGTGGACCAGTTTACCTTTTTGATGGACGCATTAGACGGTTTATATGTCTTTACTTTAATGGTCTTTGTTGCAGATTTTGCCAGAATCACATTGGTCGTATCCAGCGTGATCGACGTTACTTTATGGGCAACAGACGGAGAGTTATCGGTAACGGCACCTGTACCCTCAGCTAATTTACGGGCATACTGTGTGTTTCCCTTCTGCAGCATGACCCATCCCGTCAGTCCATTGTATACTACTTTGCCCCAAAGCTCATTACTTACCTGTTTTTTCACAGAAACAGGAAGTACCGAAGATAAGAGTACAGTCTGTCCCACTCCAGAACTCTTTACATATTCCGAAGAGGTAGAAGCTTCACTGTACAAATACATTTTGGGCATTTCATTTCCGGCAGAATCCAGCCAGATGGTTTTCCACAGTTCTCCTTTGTAAGTTAATGCGGAGGATGGTACTGCCTTAAGACCACTTACGCTCTGCGCACTGCGAAGCTGAACCACAGCCCAGTGTCCCCATTTTCCCAGAGTCCAGGTTACATGACTGTGATCGTTATTGTGCGCACTGACCTGTGGATTTCCCTTACTGTCATACCCCACACAGATCGCCGCATGAGAATAGCGTCCTTTAGAATCGCTGTAATAAAACACCGGATCACCCACGCGAATCACATTTGCCGGATTGACCGCTTTTCCATTCTGATTCTTATATCCGGAATCTGCCTGGTACAATTCTACCACGGAACCGCAATTTTCTGCCAGATATGTATACAAGGTATTGGCATAGGTCCAGCTGCTGCTTCTGGTACATCCGGTTACAGCATGATACCAGCTGCCATTCATGGGTAAGCCTCCGGCCTGCAGACACTGAGATACAAAATTGGCGCAATCGCCGCCGATACTATTGTAATTCGGATAAAAATCGTTATAATTGCTCCAGTACTTATCCGCATAATCCACAGCTTTCTGCGGAACATACGTATATGTTCCTTCAGAAGCCTCCACAGGTGCTGCCGTTGGAAGCACAGTACCGAAAAGAAGCATAAGAATAAGCACAAAAGCAGTTATTCTCTTTTTCATATTCTCCCCCTTATATATTCCTCCTTTAAAGATACACAGTTAAAATACCTTATTTCTTCTGCAAAATCAACCAAAATCCCAAATTTTCCCGCAGAACATAAAAACAAAAAGCTGCGCTTCCTGCAAAATACTGCAGATGCATACATGAAACAGTAAACATCTTCACAGATTATGCAAAACAGCACAGCTCTTTCGCCAGATCAGTCGATCTGATAAAGGTCTGCAATAATATCTGCGCATTTTTCAAGTCCATACATGCTGCTGTCCAGACAGACATGATAATTTGGTGCGCTGGCCCACTCCTGTTCCGTGTAATAACGATAATGGCTGGATCTCTCTCTATCTTTTTTCGTCAGAATAGTCTGAACGTCTTTTTGATCGTATCCATAACGTTCAATGGCCATTTTCTTACGAAATTCCATATCAGCATGAATGAAGACATTCAACACATCCTCTCTCTCTGACAGAAAATAATCCGCACAGCTTCCTACAATAACGCAAGGCTCCTTCGCGGCAAGATCTTTGATCACCCGGCCCTGAGCCACGAACAGCTGATCCTGCAGGGACATTCTTTCTTTCGAAAATGTGTTATAGGCAAACGTCAGACTCGTTGCTATATTAAATAACAGACTGTTCGTAACCTTTTCCCCATTTTCTTCAATAAAATCAGCTGCAAATCCACTTTCTTTGGCAATCATCTCAATCAACTGCTGATCGTAGCACTTGATGCCCAGCTTCTCTTCGATCAGATGTCCGATCGCTCTTCCGCCACTGCCATGCTGGCGACTGATGGTAATTACACGTTTTTTCATGGTAAACCGCCTCCCTGCTGTTTCTTTATCGGTATCTGTTCGATTACCTATTCTTCATTATATTCCGGATGACTTCCTGGCGCAATCCCTCTTCCCCAGGTTCTGAAGCAAGATGATCTGCATAACGTGCTGCCATATATAAGTAATCCGACAGTCGGTTGACGTACTGCAAAGCTTTTAGATCTGCGCCATAAATCTGCGCCGCTTTCTGAAAACGACGTTCCGCACGCCTGGCTATGGCTCTGGCCATATCCAGTCTGGCAGACTGTTCACATCCACCATACAGCACAAACTCTCTGGCTCTCGAAAAAGAAGATTCCATAATGTCGATCTTCTCTTCCAGTTTCTGTATCTGTTCATTCTGCATTCGATACTCCGCATTGCCTGGATCCGCAATACCTGCCATAAGCTGCATTAAATCCCTCTGGATTGCAGACAAATCGCTTTTTTGCGGCTCATCCAGCAAAACCTTTGCAAATCCTATAGCACTGTTCAATTCATCGATAGTGCCCAGCAGTTCAATACGGTCATCAGATTTTGCTATACGGACACCATTCATGAGGGAAGTTCTTCCTCCATCACCTGTTTTGGTGTATATACTCATTTTTCTTTCCCCTTTTTGTCATTTTTTTACGGGTAAAGTATTATTATTTACAACTTAAATGGCTGTTTTTTTATAGCACGGGCACTGTTTGCTCCGAGACTCCGACATTGCGACTTATCCGGAGTCTCATAGCAGACAATGTTGTTTCCCTTTTTGATTCCCCGCATCTGCAGGGCTGCTTTTTTCCCACTCACTCCGATTCCCGAACCAAGCATAGAATCGTTAGCGGCCTGCCAGGCCAATTCGTCGACATTTCCAACTGTCTGTTCTATGATTTCGTAAAAAACACCTTCTTCTTCCATCCCGGCACAGATTTCCCGCAGAATATCCTTATCCGGGCAAAAGGTATAGATAAAAATGGAAGGTTTTTTTATGATCATCTTTTTTCTCCTAAATATGACAGAACCAGTCCGGTGGCCACAGCATTTCGCGGTCCTTCAATACCCCGGATATTTCCTCGGCCACAGACAATACGATACTCTGTAAAAGCTTCCATCAGCATTTCCGGAATTTCAAAATCCTGAGCCGATCCGCCCACAAGAACCACATTGGATACCTTTCGCAGATCATGATCCGGAGCAACCTTTCTTAACGCGCGGAAGGCATTTGTCACAAACACTTTGCGTTTGGCTTCCCGGCGTACCTGAACGATCTTTTCCATCGGAATATCCTGTTCTATACGAATCAGTCCGCTCTCCGTCAGAAGAACCACACGGCCATAAAATCGCGGATCAATGGAATCATCCACAAACGTCATCTGTCCATTTTCCATACGCATATGAAACAGACTTTCTACCTTGGCCAGAGGATATTTTTTAATCTGTTCTGCCATATGACGGTCACCAAGCCCCAGCTCAGTCTCGATCAGCATGGAAACCAGTTCACCGGCACCAGCCTGATGCGTCATCTTTACCTGACCGTCTGCAGATACAATGGCAGCATCAGTAGAACCTCCGCCCATATCCAGAATCGCCAGCGGAAGCTCGGTACCCGGTGTTGTGATGGCTCCGAGACTGGCCATAACAGCCTCCACGCCGGCCACTTCCACCTGCACTCCCAGCTCTTTTTGCAAACGCTGCGCAATTTCCTGCATTGGCAGCTTCTGCGTCTTGACCATAGCCGCAATACCGACGGCTTTTTCAAGACATGTCTCGCCTGCCAGCGCGCCGGAAATCAATACCGGAGCCAGTGTGTCTACCGCAAGAATATCGGTAATACGGATATCTGCGGACGCAGACGAATCCACCTCACTCATGCCCTGGCGGATGCGGGAAAACATGTTTCCCACATTTGTGTTTTCCTGTCCCAAAATATCTGAAATCGTTCCGGCATCAGATATCTCTTTCATGATCCGATCTGCACCCTCATCCAGATTAATGGTAAAAGGATGTTCTGCCTGCACGTAGATCTCACCGGCAGGAAGAACATTCTCACGAACATTTCCTCCCGGTGTCTTAAGTACGACTGCGCTTCTTTTGCCGATCAGACTCTTGGCAATCGGTGTGATGGCACGGGTCTCTTCCGCATTCAGGTGCAGCAAAGTGGCAATCCCATATGGATTGGACAGCATACGAATCGTCTGTCCGGCAAAAGCCACCTCAATTGCAGCTAAAACGCCATCGGGAAGTTTATCAATGCGGGCAACCTCATCAATGATCGGCATTTTCTTGTGCAGACGATTTTCTACAAGAACAGCTTCATCTGCCTGAAGAATAATACCAGCGATGTCCAGATCATCTGCTTTGGCATTGACAAGAGAAGCAATTTCTTCATAGGAGTGCTCTGAAGAAGCCGCCACAATGTACGGCACCCCCGGCTCTGCCCGGTCAATGTGTTCGATCCAGAGAATCTTTCCAACTGCCTGTCCCACACCTGCCGGTGTAGACGGATTATGTCCGATCATCGAAGAATCTGTAATGATGGTTTCCGTCAATGTCTCCATTGCGGTATCGCCAATTACCGGCGCTGCCTCATTCAGTCGAAGCAGAGAGATTTCATCTATATCTTTATTAATCCTGCTCATTGCCTTTTTTAAAGCCGTTTTTACGCCATGAACATTTGGAAGTGTTCCCTTGGTTCCTGTGGTAGAGCAGGATGCGCTGGTCAAAAAACTCAGTCTGCCGTCACTGCCGATTTCTCCGACACAGACCTCTGTTGTGGAATTTCCAATATCTACTCCAGCGATGATATAACTCAACGTAAGATTCCTCTCTTCTCGTATACTTCAGCAGCTTCCATGACCAGCTTTGCACAGTTTCTTGCATTATATTTTTCCAGAAGCTCCTGCGCCATCATCACAAGCTCCAGCTTAGTGGAACGATTTGGGCGAAGCTTATCATACATTTTCAGGATCACATCATCCGGTACATCCACAAGCTCAGCAGCACGTTCAAAATTCTTCTCCATCGGATCATTACCGACCTCTTTTGCCACCTGTCCCTGCGCCTTCAGCATTTCTTTGGAAATTTTGATGTCATCTGAAGAAACATGATCCTTCATCACTTCATCCAGTGTAATATCCGTTAATTTCTTACCGGTTTTGGATGTAATTCGTTCTTTTTCGTGTTCACCTAACGGGTACTGCATTACTTATCCCTCCCATTCAATACTGCCGACCTTAGGATCCAGCTGTTCTGTCTCTGCAATATGCATAAGAGCCGCTTTCACCTGATATTTCGGTCTTGACATCGGATCGTTGGTACAGGGAACAGGCACTACCTGCTCACCCTTTACATATTTCGCCGCATTTTTTCCGATCTTACGATATGTATCCAGAGTCATCAGCGGGGCCTGCGGGAAAAGCTCCAGGTTGGAAAGGGGATACAGATCCTTTTGATGGATAACCGTTGTTCCTTTGGACTGAATACCGATACCAATGCCGGAACCTGAAAGCTTGGCTGCTTCCAATGCCATAAAGCAGACATCGGAGGTATCCAGGATTTTAACAACTCTGGAGACCATGCCTTCCTCTTCAATACCGGCTTTGACATTGCGAAGGACTTCATCCAGCGGAATACCGCAGATGGTGTTTTTGATTTCCCGCTGGAAAGCCGCGCCGACACCGATTACGACTTCCTTGGGGTCTGTGCCCTTCTTTGCTTTCGGGTATCCGGAATAATCCGATTTTTTTTCATTGATGCGATCACGTCCGGCCATAGACGGCACTTCATTAGAAGGAAGGGCAGCATCAGTCTTTGTCTGCTGTCCAATCTGAGCCAGAACAGCATTTGTAATCTGTTTAATTAACTCTTCACTAACCTGCATGTCTCTACCTCCTAAATATCCTGCGGATTGATGATGTGCGGGATCTTCTTGATTTCTTCCCAGCGCTCACCCTCTACGCGATAACCTGTTCCGGGGCCCATATAATCGTTTGGTGTATTGACACCGGAGAGAACATGAAATTCACGGTCAAGGATCGCCGCTGTCTGCATATAGTCTCCGATAACTCTCTGTTTTAGCATATTCAGTACATCCATGGCCACATCTTCATAGCCTGACTCAGCCAGAGCTTTTACCACATCAACTCCGGTGATTCCGCGTTTCAGGACATCCTCTGCTGCCATCAGATCTGCTGTAACATCACGGTCCAATGTATCCTTACTGCCATGAGCGTAAGTAACTGCCTCCACCTGCTCATCAGAAATCGGGGACAGTCCCAGCTGACGGAACACTGCCTGTACAGCCTTTCCGGCCTTTCTTCTTACCCGGATCACCTCTTCCTCCGTTACCGGGCGAAGGCCGCCGTCTACCTGCATATCTCTCTGCATGACATTGTAATCGTCAAAATCCTCCGCATCGAAGTTGGAACCGGCAAACATATTGTCATAGTTTGGTTCTGCCGCATAACCGGAGAAGATAAAATCTGTTCCCGGGAAGAACTGCAGCATGGTTCTTGCGGTTCTTCGCATATCGGAATTAGAGAAGCTCTGGTCATTGGAGGATGCGCACTCCAAGCCAAGAAGCGCCGCTACGAGATTTTCACTCATAACCTCACGAATACCGGCCGGTACAGCTCCGGCCACACCGATGCAGCTTACGGAACCGTTCTGAATGCCCTGGCTTCCTGCACCCTTTGTCACATACAGGCAACGGCACTCAAGGTAAAGCATGGATTTTTTCTCACTGCTGCCCATCAGAACCTCTGAACCGGAACCGGAGGTAAAGCGCACCTTCAATCCTCTGGAAGCATAGGCAGAATTTAAAAATGCTTTGGAATACGGTGTGTCGTCACCATCGATAAATACCTTTTCTGTGCCGTATACGGACAGTGTCTCTGCATATGTAGTCAGGCCACGGATGCCAAGCTCCAGCTCTGTGGCCTCCTCAGCGGAACACTGTGTCAGTACACCCGGACGGCCAACCTGGGAACCGATCAGCAGTGCCATGGCACTTAAGGGTGCGTATCTGGCCACGCCCATGGTAGTCTCTTCTTCTGCGAATCCACGAAGAGCACCCTCAGCGGCATCGGCAGCGATCTGTACCGGATCATCCTTCAGGTTCGTGATATGGGCCTGATTACCCGGTGTTCTTCTGGCACGGATCTTCTGCATACCCATCATCAATTCGACAACATTCAGATAATTCATGACCTCTGCCATCTTCGCCGGTGTGATACCGGAAATCAGCTCGAGGATCTCTTTTCTGGATACATGAATATCCACGATCATTCGGGCGATCTCCAGAGACGGTACGCTCATGGATTTTTCTGTTCTTTCAATATTAATTGCATAGTCTGCGATAAACTGGTCGATAAAGTCAAAATCCTCACGCTTCTTTCCGTCCAGTTCAACAATTTTTCCATCCTGCACTTTTACGGATGGTGTAGGATCGTACGGGCTTTTCATTGCCACAAATCCCATCTCCGGCCATTCGTTGATATACCCATCCAGATTGACCGGGCGATTGTCCAGTGTTTCAATTCTTTTTGATCTTTTCATTTTATTCCGCTCCCTGTGGATACTTCAATCTACATATTTCTTATTATACATCAAGTATGCTGTAATAGCAATGCATTCTTGAAACAAGCATTCACAAAACCACATATTATTTTTGGAAACATCACATAATATCACATTTTTTCACCCTGCAAAGCAGTATTTTTCTGTTTTTACAAAAAATCCCCGCTGGAACCGTTCCACCGGGAATTATCAGTGATATATTCTGTCGTTATGCGATTTCTTCTACCTTGATTTTAAGTTTTTCCACCTCATGTTCAAGCACATTTACTCTGACAGATAACATCTCTTTATCCATGTTTTCATTGCCTAATTTCTAATCTCAAAAATATACAACATGCTGTTTCAGTTTCGTCCAAAGCTCATATGGCACCGCCAGATTGCCCCGTCCGGTTCCCAGATCAATATCCGGTTTATTACTTCCATGAAAGTCCGAACCACCTGTGATACAGAGCTTATGTTTTCTGGCCAACTGACGCACACAGGACTCATCAAGCCATCGATAGGTAGAATATATTGCTTCGATCCCGTCAAGTCCCTGCAGTTTCAATACCGCCACCAGCTGATCAATTTCGTCGTTTGAAAGATGATACAGCATGGGATGCGCAAGTACAGCCAGGCCTCCGGCCTGATGGATCAAATCCACGGCCTGCTGCGGAGAAACCTTCTCCCTGGGCACATAGCAAGGGGCATGATCACCCACATAACGCTCAAATGCTTCCGACATTTTCTTTACATAACCATGATTCACAAGATATCTCGCGAAATTTGCTCTGGTCCATACAGCTTCCGGAAATTCTTCTCTCATTTTTTCATAGGTTATATCTATATGAGCTTCCTGCATTCTGGCAATCATTTTACGATTACGGATATCACGGCTGTCCCTGAATTCAGTAAGCGCACTGACAAATGCCGGATCCTGCCAGTCAATGTCCATCCCCAGAACATGAACATCCCGTCCTTTATAATTCGTAGAAAACTCCAATCCCGGTATAAGCTCCAGTCCAAACTGTTTCGCTGCTTCCATTGCCTCTGCTATTCCGCTGATTGTATCATGATCCGTCAGCGCCATTGCCGCCAGTCCTTTTTCGGCAGCGTAAGCAACCAGCTGCGTTGGTGTCAGTGTTCCATCAGAACAGCTGGAATGTACATGCAGGTCAATATATTTATCACTCATAGTCATGCATCTTCTCCTTTATCCTATCTCAACCCCGCCAAAAGAAAGAGGAATACCCCTTTCCGTATCTGAACAGTAACCCATTTCCTTCTTTCTGCAAAAAATCAAATTAAGCATTGACATTGTATCACAGCTTAGATATAATAAGCAACGGTTACGAGATCTGGCACTTGTTTTTTCATGGAAATTGTTTGAAAAGTACAAAAAAAATAAATTTTTAAAAAAAATTAAAAAAGTACTTGCAATTTAAAACAATATAGTGTATAGTAACAATGTAATCGCTAAGGCAACTTGGTCAAGGGGTTAAGACGTCGCCCTCTCACGGCGAAAACAGGGGTTCGATTCCCCTAGTTGCTGCTAAAAAACTCGGATTTTTTTTCCGGGTTTTTTGTTTTTCTATTTTTTTGCATATCACCTATCATGGATACGGCGATATGGTTTTTCTCGTTCTTATTGTTCTGGCATGATCTGATGTTTCTTACAGGCAAGTCTGTCTTTTTCCAGCAGTTCCGGTATTTCTTTCCTTTTATTTTTCTTGGACTCATCCATTTTATCCCTTTACTTTCCTGTATCTGTCTGCATCATTGTTCACTCTCTGCACGATCACAAAATACGGTTACCCTGGTTTTGCCGCCGTAAGTGCAGGTATAAAGCACCAGATCGTATCCGCTTTTTTCCACTTCATCCACAAGCGTTGGATCCAGCACCTCGGTTTTCGCCACCGTATACTGATTGACGATTCCCTCCATATCGGTAAATACCACCGTATCCCCCGGTACAAGCTCTTTCAACTTTCCAAAATGCGCCTCATAATTATGTGCAGCTATCACAAGATTATCCGTCCGGGATGAGCCAAACTGACGGCAGGGAGCAATTTTTAACCTGGCATAGTCCCACTGCGCCATTACCGGCAGCTCTATTTTTATGCCAGAGATAGAAATATACCCCACATAGCCATAACCATCGATCTGTGTCACCGGCATTTCCGGATCCAGCGCTTTCTTAGGCTCGTCCTGACTGGTTTCCTGCGTATGTTGAATCTGCTCCCGGATATCTTTTGTTACTTCCTCCGCCTCTTCGCCAGCTCTCTGATCCTCACTGCGATTGTGCCCAAACAGGAATAGCGCTGACAGAATCAGCGCCGTTCCCAGCAGGACACAAAATGTACCTGATATTTTACGCATGATCAGTGTTCCTCTTTCTGCCCAGCAGTATACCGGCCAGAATCAGCAGAAGACCCAAACCTGCCATCACAGGAACCGGCCAGTTCAGCTGACCTGTCTGAATCAGAGATTCCGTATTCCGGATTGTAACCATATCCCCTTTGCGGCTGTAGCTGGCTTTATAGCCCTTTGGAATATTGATCTCCTTCACCTGCCAGTCATGATCATCTCCCGCCTCCAGATCGTCCCATGTATGTTTCCAGTTGTTCCAGTCACCCAGAGTCACTGTCTCTATCACTTCATCCCCGTCCAGAAGCTGAACCGTTACGGAAGAAGGACGGTTTTTGCCATTGTCCGACCATTGCTTTTTCACCGTCAGGGTGGTTGTCTCCGGCTCCGGGGTTACCGCATATGTATTGACAAACTCCATGGTCTGCTTTTTGCTTTCCATCTGTGCGTCCGTATGCGCCGCTGCCACTGCCTCCAGAGTGCCCTTTTCCCCATTGGTTACAGATACCCGGACATAATACACCGTATCGTCATAAGTGCATTTTTTATTGGTTCCCGGAATCTGTTGTACCGTATAGCTGTATACGCCGGGCGTAATGTAGCTGATGGCCGGAAAAGTGACCCTTGCATTACCTTTCACGGTGATATCACATTCCTCCTCAAATCCCTCCGGCATGGGTGTCTGGCTGTCCGCCGGTGCCAGCCGAAGGATAAAGCTTTCCGCTTCCTCCGGAAGTTCTCCGGTCAGCTTGATACTGACGGGAATCTCCACCACAGCCTTTCCCGCAGCAAAAACACCAAGCGGCATTGCGGCCAGGCACAACAGCATAAAAAGGACTGCCGCCGAAATCTTTTTTATCATTTTCTTCATGAGTTTCCCTCCTGTTTTCCTTCTGGCGAATGAAGCTTCATCTTTGCCATGATAATTGTCCGCGCGTCTGTATATTCAGAAGCACAGGTGGACATTGCCAGAATCTGTACGGC
Organism: Lachnospiraceae bacterium; assembly: GCA_016301965.1. Taxonomy (GTDB): domain Bacteria; phylum Bacillota; class Clostridia; order Lachnospirales; family Lachnospiraceae; genus UBA11957. Next base: position 42,709 of record JAEDOO010000002.1, read on the forward strand.
TTCTTTGGCCGCCCGCATCTCATCCACCACATCCTGTCGAACATACATTGCGCTGCTGCTGATAAAATCAAGCAGCCCATGTATACCAGCCTGCCACTGCTGCGTATCAAAAACGGCATCCTCTGAAGACGGAACCAGAAGACAGGCAAAAATTTCCAGGTCATAGGAACGATCCGGCAGAATCAGTGAACCGGATGAATTCCCTTCAAAAAAACTCTGATCCTTGTAAAGGTCCAGGTCCCCGAACATCCTGCTGTTGTCCATATGATGACCGTAGATCAGAAAATAGGGGTCCTGAAATGTACGGTCGCATCCGGAATCCAGAAAAATACTTCCGGCCAACGCAAACTCACCGTAAACATCTGTATTTATATATGTCAGATTATTCTCTCCCTGCAGAACAGGGTAATCAATCTGGGTGCCGTCAAGAGTCAGCCAGCCGCAGACATCCGGATTCACTGCCCGAAGTTCTTCAAATGTGGGCCCATTTTCCTCCTCCAGAGATGGTTTCATCTGCAGCAGCCCCTCCTGCACACTGTCAACAGCGGCATACACCTGGCCATCATCCCAGAGAGCATAAACGCAATATGCTCCCACACAAAGCAGAAATAAAGCTGCCGCTGCACTGACCAGGGTATTCAAAACCTTCAGCACACGTTCTGAGGCTCTCATAGAATCACCTCTTTGCCTTTTATCTTAAATCTGCCGGCTGCTTAAGGGCAGTCCCACAGCAGCCGGCCAAAAATCACACTGGTCTGTACCGTATACCGCTAATGCTTTCCGAAATCAGACCGTTTTTCACTCGCTTATGCGACGTCTGCGGATAAACAGCACTGCGCCAAATCCGAAAATCAGAGCAAGAGTCAGGACATAGGGAAGGCTGTCCATATGAATACCGGTATCGATCATACCGTTCTTTTCGTTTGTGATGGTCACTGTATCCTGCGCGCTGTCAATGGTTTTATTTGCATCATCGAAGCTGTAATCTGCTTCCTGATAACCCTCTGTTGTGTAATCATCCTCAACAACCGTATAGGTTACACCGTACGGGATATTAGTAAAGGTAACGGTTTCATCATGCTTCAGTTCAATTTCAGCTGTGGCAACACCGTCTTCCCATGCTGTTGTCGGAATGGTTTTCGGACTTCCGCCATCGATGTAGGAAATAGCTTCATTTACAGTCTTTCCTTCCGGGGCTGCAAATGTAACGGTTACCTTGAAATCTTTGCTCTGATCACCCAGATTACCTGTAACTGTCTTTTTAACGCTTAATTTTCCTGCAGAATACGTATTGGAGAATGTGTCCGATTTTTTTCCCTGCGCATTGCCGGTATCCACCGGAGTTTCCGTGTGTACGGCCGCAACACGGACTTTTCCATCCTGCTCGATCACCGTCACTTTAAGAAGAATATCGTTGCCGTAATAGGTGACACCTGCTGTACTTCCTGCAGTCTCTTTAATGGTGTATGTATATACACCAACACTGGTATACTCCGGCAGAGTAATCGTAATATCTTTTGCCTTTGTGTCAGAACCGGCTTCTCCTGCCGCGTAGCTTACGCTGCCAATTGTTGCTACCGGCATATTGGCAGCCGTAATTCCTTCAGCCGCGTCTGTAACCGATGTCCTTTCGATGGTAAAACCAAAAGTCTCTGCCGGAGAAGTAGTACCTTGATTTTGTGCTTCATACACTTTTGTGATCGTCACTGAGCCACAATCATCGTACGAAGTGCTGCCAGCCGCAAATACTGCGTTACTTGCAGAAAGCATCATGGCCGCAGCCAGAAAACCAGTTGCCAATTTTTTCATTTTCATCATTTTTTTACTCCTTTTTCACTTTTCTATATATAAGAGCCATACGGCGTCTTACCTGATTTACGTGCTCAGATCGTCCGTCTGCGCAGAATTGTAATTACTCTGGCCTTTACATTATCCTGAAGGATACAGCCAAAATCCCGGCTGTCTTCAGCCTGTGTCCGATAGTCTCCCAGGATAAACAGACAATCGTCAGGAACCGTACAGGGATACGAGATCCCTTCTTTTGCATAGGTTGGATAGAGTATATCTCCGCTCTGGTCTGTTCCGTTGACCAGCAGTGTTCCACTGTCATCCAGCATGATCACATCTGTGGCACATCCCAGAACCCGTCCCGTATGAATTTCGCCATTTTCCTCATATACAACCACATCATTTTTTGCGCAGTTTTTCTGCAGCCGGAAACCGATCAGCAGATCCCCGCCCCTGATGGCCGGGAACATATCGTTATCCGGTGCCTGCACGACCAGAAGCACCTGGGAAAACAACAGCCATCCTGCCAGCAGTATCAGAGCAGTCCGCAGCAAAAGTCGGATATATCCACATTTCAGCCGCTGACAGGATTTTTTATTTTCTTCCCGTCGCTTTTGATCATGAGATTTTTTATCGTAGTTATCTTTCATGCAGAATACCGTCGCTTTCAGGCTTTATGTCTGCATCTGCCAGGCAGAAGAACAGCCATTCCGGCCAGAAGTAAAACCAGCACTGCTGCATACGGTCGGGAATCCAGAATCACGCCGGTATCCGGGCTGACATCCTTCAGATTGGTCACAGTAATCTGTGTGTTATCCTCATTGACGGCAACGTTCAAAGAAGCAGACGATTTTGTCTTATCTTCTTTATCCGTATAGGATATGGAAACTTCTTCGCTGCCGTATTTCGCAGATACCCGGTAATCAAGATTACGCTCGGTAACTGTCAGTGAAGCGCCAACCGGCACATCAGAGATTGTTGTGGTTCCTTCATGTTTTAATTTGAAATTCCCTGTTATCTCTTCGTCATTCTCCGGATCTGTGTAACTGTAGGAAAAAGCAAATTCTCTGCTTCTGTCTCCCAGTCCTCCGGCAACCATTTTTTTCACAGTGATGTCGCAGGTTTTACGCGCAAATTTTGCATAAAAGGTTGTGCCATCCACCCATCCGTCATCCGGTTTTTGGGGAACGAAACTTTCTTCATCTGTAATGAGTTCCGTACAGTCTTCATCCGCATACCATCCGGCAAACACGTAGCCGTCCTTTGCCGCGGCCAAAGATCCATTCGCCACACCTGTATCGGGATTAAGTCCCTCCGAATCCCGGGTAAGAGTTCCTGCCTCATCTCCACTGACATTCACATAACGAATCACCACATTATCCTTTGGCGTGATTTTTATGTATACCGTCTGATCACTGTTTAAGGGAGTGCCGATACCGTTCCAGGGCGTTGTGAAATCTGCGTCTGTGTAATACCCGACAAACCTGTAGCCCGCCGGTATGGTCAGATTTCTGGGTTCCTGAATGATCGATCCCGTAATATAGGTTCTTGCGTCTACTGTAGTTCCATCTTTGGCGTTTCCTGAAGAAATGCCATTATGACCGGTAATAAACGTAATTTTGTTGGTCTCAAACCGCAGATCAAGATGATATTTGACGGTCTGATCAGTGAAACCGTAGGAATGATTGTGGTCCCAGTTCCAGTAAAACAATGCCGTATGCTGTGATCCCCAGCTATATCCCACATCACCGGCTGCCTGGTTCAGATATTCTCCGACATTGTTCCCACGATTCTTTGAATACTGCGTGTACACATTATAGGAATCATCCACCAGTGTCTGTGTATTCATATTGTTCAGGGCCGCAAGTACCGCTTTCCAGTCACTCGTCGAATTGATCAATGGAGATCCTGCTGTGGTAGCATTCGTTTTTCCGTCAAGAAAAGACGAATCCAGCTCAATTTCTCCTGCAGGAAAATATCCGTTTCCGTCCAGTGTATCGGGATCAATTCCCAACAGCTCCAGACACTCCTCAGAATACCCATATCCCGCAACATAAACGTATACCTTGATGGTGTCGGAATCCGCCAGAGGTACAGCCAGGGTTGCAGCTTCCAGGCTCTGTATGTCGTTTTCCTCCATACTTTCCTTTTCCGTTTCTGTCTGATCTTCCGGTATGGTTTCTGTTTTATCTTCCTCAGTCTGCAGAGTTTCTGTTTCTTCCGTTGTTTCCTTCTCTTCTGCTGTTTCATTCTCTTCTGTTATTTCGTTCTCTTCTGCTATTTCGTTCTCTTCTGCTGTTTCATTCTCTTCTGTTGTTTTATTCTCTTCTGTTGTTTTCGTCTGCTCATCCGATGTGGTTTCGTTCAAATTTTCATCTGTATTCTCTGTATCATCCTGTACTTCTTTTTCCGGATTATTAATTTCCTGGGACGTCGATTCCTCCTCAGGTTCCGATTTTTCTTCTTTTGTAGTCTGCTCATTATTCTGAGCATTTTTCTCCGACTTAGCGTCGCCGGCATTTTCCGGCAGATCCTCTTTTTTTGTCTGACTGTCCGGTTCTGACGGCTCCTCCGGCTGTTTTTCTTCATCCACAGAAAGCCTGTCCACCGATGGACCCGCCGGTTCGCTGACAAAAACCTGCCCTGTGACACTTTCAGCTCCTGTCTCCACAGCTTCCGCATAAGCGGGCAGAGCTATACTGCAAAGCAGAATCAGCGCAAGGCATACACTCAGGATGCGGCCCGCCAGCTTTTTTCCCTGATTCTTGTGATGATGTATCATACGATTTACCTCCTTGTACTTTATATGGAGGAGCCTGTCCTTTTAGAACTGAAATTTAATAAAAAGTGCCGTACAGGATTGTTTTCCCATACGGCAGTGCCTCTCTGGCTTCAGTTTGTTGTGCAACTTTACCCACCTGATTGCGCATTTCGCTTTTTGCATGTCATTTGCTGACTATAGTATAAAAAAATCGAGACTTCCTCAGAAGTCTCGATTCGTTCATCAGTTTATACCTAAAAGTTGTATGCAATAATCCAATATATTGGCGCAGTTCCCTGACCCCCAAAATTAAGAGTCTATTTCTATTTCCACAGGTTCCGCCGGAACAAAAACCCTCTTCTCCAGCACATCCGGAATACGGGCATTGTATGTGGCTTCCTCGCAGAAATAATCCTGGGCGCAGATTTTTTCCTTTCCGCGCAGATCCACCCGTTCATAGGTTCCATCCGGCTGCAGAATCCGGGCTTTCAATGTATCCTCCAGCTGGATCTCCACAATATGCATTACCTGTTTTTTCACCTCAGGATCCAGCACAGGGAAGACAATCTCCACGCGGCGAATCAGATTTCGCGGCATCCAGTCAGCACTTCCCATGTATACTTCCTCAGCACCGTTATTGTAGAAATAAAAGATGCGGGCATGTTCCAGGAAATTTCCTACGATAGAACGCACCGTGATGTTTTCACTGACTCCCTCGATGCCTGTTTTCAGGCAGCAGATACCGCGGACGATCAGCTCGATCTTTACTCCTGCTGCAGACGCTGCATACAGAGCGCTGATGATGTCCGGATCACACAGAGAATTCATCTTGGCAATGATATGTCCCTCTTTGCCCTGACGGGCATTTTCTGCCTCCCGGTCGATCATGGAAAGGAAGCGTTTTTTCATCCACAGCGGTGCCACGATCAGGTGATTCCACCTGGAAGGCTCAGAATAGCCTGACAGCATATTGAATACAGCCGTAGCATCCTCACCTATTTCCGCATTACAGGTCAGAATACCGCAGTCCGTATACAGCTTGGCCGTAGAATCGTTGTAGTTTCCGGTACCCAGATGCACGTATCTGCGGATACCATCTTCTTCTTTTCGCACTACCAGAGCGATCTTACTGTGGGTCTTTAAGCCAAGAAGGCCGTATATAACATGGCATCCGGCTTTTTCCAGCTGTTTTGCCCAGACAATATTGTTTTCCTCATCAAAACGGGCCTTTAATTCCACCAGTACCGTTACCTGCTTGCCATTGTCCGCCGCCTGAGCCAGTGCCGCCACTATAGGAGAATGACCGCTGACACGGTACAGCGTCATCTTTATAGCCAGCACCTGCGGATCCACGGAAGCCTGGCGGATAAAATCCACCACCGGATCAAAGGTCATGTAAGGATGGTGAAGCAGAATATCCTGTCTGCGGATATTTTCAAAGATCGTCTGATCATTCATCAGCGCCGGAACCGCTGCCGGTGTATAGCCCGGTACTTTATAATCATCAAATCCTTTCATACCATACATTTTCATCAGGAAAGTCAGATCCAGCGGGCCGTTGAACATATAAATATTGTCTTCCTTGACCTCCAGCTCTTCTTTCAGGATCTTTAACAGCTTTTTGTTGATATTTTCTTCTACTTCCAGACGAATGACCTGGCCCCAGCGGCGTTTTTTCAGCTGACGCTGGATCTCCTTTAACAGATCCTCTGCGTCATCCTCATCGATCTCCATATCGGCATCACGGGTGACACGGTACGGGTAGGCGCATATTACTTCGTTACCCATAAACAGCTTGCCGATATTTCTGCGGATGATCTCCTCCAGAAGGATCACGCGGTGGATCTCATCATTCTGCTCCGGCAGTTCATAGATTCTCGGAAGAACAGAAGGCACCTGCACAGTGGCGAACTCCAGCTCATCCTCTTTTTTAGCATCTTTTTTGCGGATCAGAAGGCCGATATTCAACGCCTTGTTGGTGATCAGCGGAAATGGCCGGGCAGAATCCATAGCCATGGGGGTCAATACCGGATATACATCCTCATCAAAATAGCGGTCAACGGCCTTTGCCTGTTCCTCTGTCAGTTTTTCGTGTGAAGTGATCACTTCCAGACCAATAGCCGATAAAGCCGGAAGCAGGGAACGGTTATACGTATTATACTGAGCCGTCATCAGTTCATGGGTCTTGGGAATGATCAGCTTTAACTGTTCCTTCGGCGTAAGTCCCGCAATATCCTTTCTGTCAATACCGGCTTTCATCATATCTCTGACAGAAGCCACACGCACCATAAAAAACTCATCCAGATTTGATGCGGAAATACTTAAAAATTTCAGCCGTTCAAACAGCGGCAGATTCCTATCCCTGGCCTCTTCCAGGATGCGCTCATCAAAGCTGATCCAGCTCATCTCACGGTTTCGGCAATATTCCGGTTTTGCAAACATTTCGTTTTTCATCACGCGCCTCCTATACCAGTTTTTTCAGCCGGATCTCCGGCCTTAAGTTAAATACTTCTTCAAAGAAATCCAGTTTTTCTTCCAGAAGTCCACGTTCCAGGGTAAAATCCTTGGCTATTTCCAGACGAATGACCAGCTTTTGATCCTGCAAAGAGACTTTCAGTCCCTGGATTTTCTGTTTATGGGCCCGATCCAGGGCATTGGCCAGACGAAGAATAGCTGTCAGCTTGGCCACAAGGATATAATCCGCCTCACTGAGTCCCGTCAGACGGCTGATCTCCGGATAATAACCAAAGCGCTGGGTATTGTATCGCACCACCAGAGCAATGATCTCCCGTTCTCGGTGGGACAGTCCGATGATCTCCGTAGCCATAATAATATTAAAGGAGCAGTCTCCCACCTGGGACATACTGATATATTTACCACAGTCATGCAAAAGGACCGCGATCTCCAAAAGCAGACGCTCCCTGCGCTCTAAACCGTGGATCTTCTTCATGCTGTCAAAAATCGTCAGTGCCACTTCACTCATATAGGTGACATGAGATTTACTGATAGCGTAACGCTTTCCGATATTGCGGGCAGCCATCAGAATATCATTTTCAAAATTGTGTGCAGGCTTGATCAGATGATTTTTTTCTGCGTAATCATAGGCAAAACCATCGGCCATCTCCACACCGGGGATCCAGACAGACTCAGCACCGAAAGCTTCCGTGATGGTCTGATAGATCACGGCTGTGGGCACCAGAAGAGACGCATATTCATCGTCCAGTCCCATACGTTCTGCCTGTTCATGCTGCGGTATGGAGATAACTTCATTGCACCAGTCGGCATATTCCTGGGCAGACATCAGATTTTTCAGTCCGGAAGCAGGATTGCGCATCAAAAAGACCGACATATAATCTCCCAAAAACACGACATTGGCTATTTTTCTGTCTTTCAGATGCATTTTACAGAAACTGGCCACATCCGCTTCGATCAACTCCCGAACCATGTCGCCATAGTTCACGCTGTCACGACGGATGCCCGCCAGACGCTCACGTATACGCAGATTACCAAAACGAAGATTCTGCGTAGTAATCAGGTTGTCTTTATCGAACAAAGAGACCTGGATACTTCCGCCGCCTACATCAATGATGGCAGTTCCTTTCTGAATGATCTTTCCAAAGGCCTCCTGATCCGAAGCGATGGCTTTATAGCTGATAAAACGCAGCTCGGAATTACTGAAGATCCGGATATCTACTCCGGTCTTCTGGCGCACCTGGGCAATGATCAGCTGCGCATTAATGGCTTCACGCACAGCACTGGTGGCAATGGCAATATATTCATCCACACCATAGCCCTTCATGGCCTGTGTAAATTCTTTCATGATCACGCAAAGCTCATTGGCAGTCTCCTGTGAGATTTTTCCGCTGGCATAGGAATCTTTTCCCAAGTCCAGAGGATAACTTAAGCGATCCAGGGTACGGATCCCGTTCTTTCTCGAGATCTCGTAGACATTCAGATTGACCGCGTATACACCGATATCAATCACTCCGTATACTTTGTACTGCATATTTCCTCCATGGCATCAAATGCCCAGATCTATTATTTTTTACCCAGTAAATAGTCGATAAACTGCTGTGCCGTCCGTCCGGACAGTCCGCCGTGGGCCAGCTCCCATTTGTTTGCCTCAGCCAGAAGCTGTTCCGTAGGCATATCGATATGATTTCTCTCTGCCAGTGAACAGACGATGGTCTTGAATTCCTTCGGAGTCGGTGCTCCAAAATAGATCGTAACACCGAAACGTGCCACCAGAGACAGTTTCTCCTGTACGGTATCGGTAGAATGCAGCTCATCGTTGGTGCGCACATCATTCTTGTCACTGAAGGTCTCACGGACAAGATGACGGCGGTTTGAGGTGGCATAGATCAGGATGTTTTCCGGTTTTTTCTCCAGACCACCCTCGATCACAGCTTTCAGATATTTGTATTCAATCTCAAATTCTTCAAAGGAGAGATCATCCATGTAGATGATAAAACGGTAATTGCGGTTTTTGATCTCCGCGATCACATCGTTCAGATATTTGAACTGATGCTTGTATACCTCAATAATACGCAGTCCCTGTTCATAATACCGGTTCACGATGCCTTTGATGCTGGAGGATTTTCCTGTACCGGCATCACCAAACAGCAGACAGTTGTTGGCTTTTCTTTTTTCCACAAAAGCTTCGGTATTTTCGATCAGCTTTTGCTTGGGTATCTCATAGCCCACCAGATCCTCCAGATACACATGAGCAATATTTGTAATCGGCTCAATCGTGGCAGTGCCGTCGCCGTTTTCTCTCAGGCGAAATGCCTTATTCAGGCCGAATTTGCCCACACCGAATTCTCCATAGAAATTAACCAGCGCTGCCATAAAAGCGTCAACATCTGCCGTGTCTGCCAGTTCTTTGCTCAGAACACAGATACGGTCACGGATACGGCGATTGTACAGCTTGCTGCTGTCGCTGGTATGTACGTAATTTTTGAGCACAAAAGCCATATCCATGCCCATCATTTCATCGATCTTTGCAATATCAAAGTCAAACAACTCTTTAAAAATCGCCAGGTCGTGACGGGCCATCACATTGATGCTGCCCTCCACAGGACCTACGATCTCACAGGATTTGCTGAAGGCATTCTCGCTGTTTACCAGAAGCCAGGTCAGATACGTATGCCACAAGTTTCCGGAAAATCCGTAATTTGCCGCCATTTCCAGCAGCATATTTACAGCTTTGCAGTAGCTTTCTCTCTCATATTCCAGATCGCTGTCTGTCAGCTCACCCGCTTCATATGCCGGATACTCCTCCCCGATCAGCCGGGCAAGGAGTTCCAGCACCTCGCTGTTTTCCATATCTTTATATACTACACATGTGTGAATATTCATTATAAGTACTCCTCAGTATTTAATAATTTCCCAGGATCCGCAGGTCCATGGCATCATGGCGGATGCCGCGCAGCGCATTTTTTACCGCGCTGTCATTTAAATTGCCCTCGAAATCCACAAAGAAACGGTATTCCCAGGGGGAATCCGGTATGGGACGGGACTCGATCAGGGTCATGTTCAGCTGGTTGTATATGATATGGGAAAGAATATTATACAGAGAACCCTGACTATGTCTTGTATTAAAGCAGATACTCACCCGGCGGGCATCGCTTCTGAACATTTTGTTGCGGGAAACGATGATAAAACGGGTGGAATTGTTATTATCATAATGGATATTCTCTGCCAGAATATCCAGTCCATACAGTCGGGCGGCGTATTCGCTGCCGATAGCTGCCTGGGTGGGATCACCGTCATCACTGATCTTTTTGCAGGCTGCCGCTGTATTGGTATATTCCTTCTGTATCCATTCCTCATGCTGGTCCAGATACGGTTTGCACTGAGATAAAGCCTGCGGATGAGAATAGACGCTCTCAATATCCGTAAGCTTGGTTCCCGGAAGTCCAAGAAGCTTGTGCTCCACTTTCAGCGTATGCTCATCCACGATAGTGATGTCATAGGACATCAGCAGATCGTACATATCTGTAACGATTCCTGCCGTGGAATTCTCTATGGGCAGCACTGCAAAATTGGCTTCCTTATTGACGATAGCCTCAATTGCCTCCTTAAAAGTAGCCACATGGAAGCAGTTCACATCTTCGCCGAAATATTCCAGCATGGCGGCGTAACCGTAGGCACCTTCCACTCCCTGAAATACAACCTTTTTATTCTTATAGACCTCATCGATTTCTTCAAAGCCCAGATCCTCCGTCAGACCGTTTTCTGTCTGGATCTGATACTGGCGTTTACGGCTGATGGATATGATCTGCTTTAACACCTCCTGAATGCCCATGGCATTAAATTCTGAGGACGCCATGCCCCGAAGCTCTCTGTACATCTCCTCTTCCCGCTCCGGATCTACCACTCTCACACCGTGCTGCAGCTTGAACTCTGCAATATCTTCTGTCAGGCGCATACGTTTTTCAAATAATTCAGCGATCTGGCGGTCGATCTCGTCCACCTCAGCACGTGTCTTCTGTAAATCTGTCATATAGTTTTCCTTATTCTTCCTTAATTTTTTGCCGTAGCTGCTTCTGTCAGTTCACCAATAAACGAAAGTGAACCGAAGGCTACGATCACGCCGTCTGCACCGGCGCACTGTCTTGCTTTATCCACTGCATTCTTTATCGTATCGCAGGGGATCACTGCGGGATTAAACTCCCGGATCACTTCTGCCAGCTTTTCTTTTGACAGAACTCTGTTGTAATCATTACTGGAAGGTTCTATGGTAAAGATCTGCTCCGCCATGGGCGCCATCATTTCCATCAGCGTATGCACCTGCTTATCTTTATACATACCAATGATAAAGATAAGACGTCTGCCCGGATAATATTGCTCTATGGCATCTTTCAGCCTGGCTGCAGCATCCGGATTGTGGGCTCCATCCACCAGAAAATCCGGATCCTTCGTAAGTCTTGTAAACCGGCCATTCCAGACTGTCCCGGCCATTCCTGCGGCAATATCCTCATCACGGATAACAAAACCATGATGATTCAGCTCCCGAAGAGCCTCTATGGCAATCACAGCATTGTCGATCTGATGGGCACCGGCCAGATGGATCGTAACGGTCAGTCCCCGATACGTAAATATCTGTTTTTCCAGGGTAGATGAAATAACCCTGGCTTCCTCAGGATCACCAAGGATCAGCGCATTGCCTTTTTCCCGGCATACCTGACGGATCTCCTCTGTAACACCAGCCGTCTGTCGTCCGGTCACCATAACTGCTCCCGGCTTCAGAATGCCGGCTTTTGTTCTGGCAATTTTCTCCGGTGTATCACCCAGAAACTCCATATGATCCATACTTACTGCAGTCAGAATGGCGATCACAGTATTTTGAATCACATTTGTAGCATCCGTTTCACCACCCAGACCGCATTCCAGCGCCACAATATCACAGTTTTTCTGTTTAAAATACCAAAAAGACAAAGCCGTTTCTATTTCAAAGGGCGACGGACAGGGTAATCCTTCCTCCACCATACCCTCAAGCACCGGCCAGAGTATGGTCATCCCCTCGGCAAAATCTTCTTCTGAGATCCAGTCATCGTTGATCTGGATCCTTTCCCTGTACCCGTACAGCGTTGGAGACACAAAACGCCCTACCCGATATCCGGCCTCTTTCAAAACACTGGCCAAATGAGCATTAACGGAACCTTTTCCATTGGTTCCCGCTATGTGTATAAACTTAAGATCCCTCTCCGGATTTCCCATTCGCTCAAGCAGGATCGTAATAGCTTTCAGTCCCATCTCGTGGCCAAAGCGCTGTGACTCCTGTATACAGGCTCTAGCTTCTCTATACTTCATGTAAGCAGACCTTTCTCTCTTCCATTTGTCAACAATTCATCCGTCTGTTGACATACAGTAATATTATATTACTTCTTTATCTCCATGACAAGAAAGATTCCCGTGCTTTCGTGCAAAGCTTTATCTGTAATGCTTTTTATAGATTACATTCTGTATAGGCATATCTGATTTTTTGAATTTCCGGACTTTTTTCTTGCTACACCTTGTAAAGTAGAGTATGATAGGAACAGTGTAAAATCAGTCACATAAGGAGGATTGTATGAGACACCTGATGAGTCCGCTGGATTTGACGGTCGAAGAACTCGACCAGCTTCTTGATCTGGCCAATGACATTGAACGTAACCCTGAAAAATATGCGCACACCTGTGACGGCAAGCGTCTGGCTACACTTTTTTATGAGCCAAGTACCCGGACCCGTCTGAGCTTTGAGGCTGCCATGATGAACCTTGGCGGTAAAGTACTGGGATTTTCCAGTGCCGCATCCAGCTCCGCAGCCAAAGGTGAAAGCGTATCTGATACCATCCGCATGGCTTCCTGCTATGCCGATATATGTGCTATGCGTCATCCTAAAGAAGGTGCTCCGCTGGTAGCTTCCATGGTTTCCCGTATTCCGGTGATCAATGCCGGTGACGGCGGACATCAGCACCCGACACAGACATTGACAGACCTTTTGACTATTCGTTCCTTAAAAGGCCGCTTAAACAATCTGACCATCGGTCTTTGCGGTGATCTGAAATTCGGCCGTACCGTACATTCTCTGATCGAGGCTCTGGTGCGTTATACCGGTATTCGTTTTATCCTGATCTCTCCGGAAGAGCTGCGTGTTCCCGACTATATCCGTGAGGATGTTCTTCGTGCCAAAAATGTTCCTTTTGAGGAAGTGATCCGTCTGGAGGATGCGCTGCCTAAGCTGGATCTTCTGTACATGACCCGTGTACAGAAAGAGCGTTTCTTCAATGAAGACGATTATGTGCGTATGAAAGATTTCTATATTCTGGATAAGGCCAAAATGGAACTGGCCGGTCCGGATATGCTGGTACTTCATCCGCTGCCGCGTGTTAATGAGATTTCTGTTGAAGTGGATAACGATCCGCGTGCTGCATATTTCAAACAGGTACAGTACGGTGTATATGTCCGTATGGCTCTGATTCTTACATTGCTGGAGGTGACTGTCTGATGTTAAACGTTGGTGCGATCGAAGAAGGTTTTGTACTGGATCATATCAAAGCCGGAAAAGCGATGACGATCTATCATGATCTGAAACTGGATAAGCTGGACTGCTGTGTGGCCATCATTAAAAATGCACGCAGTGATAAGCTTGGTAAGAAAGATATTATCAAGGTAGAATGTCCGGTGGATACGATGGATCTGGATATTCTTGGTTTTATTGATCATAATATTACGGTAAATGTCATCAGTGGTGGCCGCATCGTTGAGAAGAAGGAACTGCGCCTGCCGAAAAAGATTACAAATGTTATCAAATGTAAGAATCCGCGCTGTATTACTTCTATTGAGCAGGAGCTGGATCAGGTGTTTGTGCTGACGGATCCGGTGAAAGAGGTTTATCGCTGTATGTATTGTGAGGAGAAATACAGAGGATCGCGGAATAAATAATTTTTTGTATGCGTTGATTGACGGGGCGTGTTCCCTACAGCCCAGAGGCAGATATAACTTTCTTTGCTCCTGCTGCGCTCGCTCCGAGCCTGTTGTCTCGGAGTCGTGCTCGCTAAAGTCGCGAATTAAGTTATATCTGCCTCTATACTTTAGGGTACACGCCCCTGTTTTTTGAGGATGGTGACGGTCAGAC
>JAEDOO010000030.1 GCA_016301965.1 Lachnospiraceae bacterium
GAGTCAATGGCATCTCTGGTGGTACCTGCGATATCCGAGACGATAGCCCGACTGTTTCCAGTCAGTTTGTTGACAATAGAGGATTTACCCACATTCGGTTTACCCACGATAGCAATCCTCGGAATATCATCATCCTCATCTCTCTCCTGCTGCGGTGGAAAATGTTTGACCACCTCGTCCAGCAGATCACCGATTCCCAATCTTCCCGAAGAAGATATCGGCATCGGGTCTCCCATACCGAGATTATAAAATTCATAGGTATCCATCAGGAATTTTTCAAAATTATCCACTTTGTTCACAGCCAGGATCACCGGCTTGGCACTGCGGCGCAGCATGTCCGCCACCTTTGCATCCGAATCCTGCAGTCCCTGACGTACATCCACCATAAAAATGATCACATCCGCCGTATCAATGGCAATCTGAGCCTGTTCTCTCATCTGAGAAATGATCACATCCCTGCTTTCCGGTTCGATACCGCCCGTATCCACCATGGTAAACGAATAATTCAGCCAGGTCACGTCTGCATAAATACGGTCACGGGTCACACCCGGCGTATCTTTTACAATAGAAATGTTCTCACCGGCCAAAGCATTAAACAATGTAGACTTACCTACATTAGGACGTCCTACAATTGCTACTATCGGTTTGCTCATACAGTTGTCTCCTTTTATGTTTCTCTACTTTATTTTTATGCAGGATGGTTCTTACCAGATCTCCACCGCCGGCATCTGCCACCGCAATGGGAGTTCCCAGAGCCTGCTCCAGTTCCTCTACCGTCATATCATCAAGAAATACATTTTCTCCGGCTCTGAGCATATTGCAGGGAAGGATCAGCCTTTCTCCAAGCACTTTGCCCTGCAGCTGTTTTTTTAGATCCTGCCCGGTGATCAGGCCGGACACCGTGATTTTTTCTCCGAAGAAATCGTTTCTGATGGCCATCACTTCGATCTTAACCCCATCGTACACTGTCATGATTTTTTCTGCAAGTTTTTTTATCCAGGGCGCTGCCAGATATCCGGTAGCGATGGTCACTGAACCAGCCTCTGCTGTTTTATCCGGCTCTTTCAGTGCCTCCTGCACCTCTTCTTCCAGAAGTCTCAGCATACCCACACCGTTTTCCAACTGCGGATACCCATCGTAACGATCGCCTTCCGGCAGCTCTCTTCCCGCCAGAAGATACCACTCATCACTGCAGTGTACTCTGTGAGTCCCTGTTTTTTCCATATAATACTGCTGCCATCTTTCCACCTGGTCGATCACCGCCTTTGCATCCTCCTCCATAAAAGGTTCCAGCGGATACAAGCCTTCTCTATACTTCGTCAGGCCTACAGGCACAATGGACACGCTCTGCAGCGATGGCATATAAACCTCAAAATCCTTTAATGTTCGCTCCAGCTCCTGTCCGTCATTAATGCCTTTACAGAGAACGATCTGACCATTTAATTCGATGCCGGCATCAGCCAGTCGACGGATCTTGTCAAAAACGTCTCCGGCAAACCGGTTATGCAGCATTTTGCAGCGAAGCTCAGGGTTCGTGGTATGAAAAGAAATATTTATGGGTGCCAGATGATAATAGATGATCCGGTCAATATCATGATCGCTCATATTGGTCAGCGTCACATAATTACCCTGCAAAAAGGACAATCGGGAATCGTCATCCTTAAAATACAGAGTATCCCGCATACCCGGCGGCATCTGGTCGATAAAGCAGAACATGCACTTATTCCGGCAGGAACGGTACTCATCCATAAGGCTGTTGACAAAGGTAATTCCCAAATCCTCTTCCAGATCCTTTTCGATCTCCAGCTCCCATTCCTCACCATCCGCTTTTCTTACCAGCATGGTCAGGTACTCATCATTTGTCAGATAATGATAATCAAATACATCTTCTATTGGTTTACCGTTAATGGAAACAAGCTCATCCCCCGGCTCGATCTCCAGCTCATCCGCTATGCTTCCTTCGGCTACTGCACCTATCACATGCTTTTGCATACTCTTTCCTCCTGTCAAAGCGTTCTTTTTATGATAGCAAGACTGGACTGAAAATGCAACGGGCATTTGCAGGATTCCTTTTTTGTGCATTTTTTTCGCTATTATTTTTGTTTTTTCTCAAGTAATTTGTTGACGCGTATTTTTTTGAATGCTATAACTATCTTGAATTCTTTTCTAAAGGAACATTAAAACTGTTCAGACCAGGCCGAATCACTAGCTGATGAGGCCGCAAGAACATGATTCAGGTGTGAGCAAACCCCTTCGGCGCAGCCGATTTTCATGGGTTTGCGAATCATATCTGTGAAGGTACTGAACAGATATGAACAGATTATTGGAGGTTTGTAATGGCGAATTTAGATTTACTCGAGTGTTCCATTCCGGTTGCCCCGATCAAAATCATTGCTCTCAAAGGCTGTACTGAGCTTGGCAATACCGTTAATGATTATCTTGTATCTTTCCGTAAAGAAATGGCAGAAAAAAGAACTGACCACAACAACGTGACCTGGTCCGGCTACGTAGAGGATACTTTCCTTGTAGACGCAGAGTGCCCCCGTTTTGGTACAGGTGAAGCCAAAGGAAAGATCAATGCTTCGATCCGCGGCGCCGACCTGTTTATTATGGTAGATATCAGCAACTATACACCCACCTACAAGATCGGTCCTTATGTTAATCACATGTCACCGGATGATCATTTTCAGGATCTGAAGCGTATCATCCAGGCAGCTACCGGTAAAGCACATCGTATTAACGTGATTATGCCTTTCCTGTATGAAGGACGTCAGCATAAGCGTTCTTCCCGCGAGTCTCTGGACTGTGCCGCTGCACTGCAGGAGCTGATCAGCATGGGTGTTGAGAATATCATCACTTTTGATGCGCATGATCCGCGTGTGATGAATGCAATCCCGCTGAACGGTTTTGACAACTTTATGCCGACTTATCAGTTCTTAAAGGCTCTGCTTCGCTCCGTTCCGGATCTGAAGCTGGACAATGAGCATCTGATGTGTATCTCTCCGGATGAGGGTGCCATGAACCGTGCCGTATATTTCTCCAACATTCTTGGTGTGGATATGGGCATGTTCTACAAACGTCGTGATTACTCTACCATTATCAATGGTAAGAATCCGATCGTGGCTCATGAGTTCCTGGGTGATTCTGTGGAAGGTAAGGATTGTATCGTTATCGATGATATGATCTCTTCCGGTGAAAGTATGCTGGATGTGGCCAAGCAGCTTAAGGAGAGAAAGGCTAACCGTATCTTTGTATGTACTACTTTTGGTCTGTTTACGGATGGTCTGGCTAAGTTTGATGAGTATTATGAGAAGGGATATATTACTAAGGTTATCACTACTGACCTGAATTATCGTCCGGAGGAGCTGCTGTCCAGACCTTATTATGAACCGGCGAGAATGGGTAAGTATGTGGCCAGTATTATGGATATCCTAAATCACGATGTTTCCGTTGAAAAAGTTCGATCTACCACGGACAAGATTAATCAGTTGCTGGCTAAGCATCGCTGATCTTTAGGTGATAATAATTTAGGTTGTGTCAGGGGGCCGCTGGGATAGGCGGCCCCCTGTTTTACGTTTGTTTATGCATTTACAACGTTGCTTCTTTAACACTTATTTCAGCATCAGAAATGCGTTGAGATTTCCTCTCCTGCCGTGAGATGCACGGTGGGAATGGAGGAAATCCGGATTACAGCAGGTGCACAGATTGGGCATGGACAGATGTTCCGGCAAAATGCCTGCATGTAAGAGAGTGAAGCGACATGCCTCCCAAAGATTCAGCTGGTATTTGCCGTTTTCTTTGGCATAATATAAACTGTTCCACTCTTCCTGCGGATACACCTTCTGGAATTCCAGGATCACGTCCTCGCTTACTTCGTAGCAGTCCTGGCAGATGGAGGGACCGATGGCGACCAGAACATCGGCCGGATCGGTATTGTATTCTCTGTGCATTGTTTCCAGGGTAACGGCGCCGATCTGTCCTACTGTTCCTCTCCAGCCTGAGTGGGAAAGGCCAATGGCATGGTGTACGGGGTCATAAAAGTACAGGGGCACGCAGTCGGCGAAGGATGTACATAGCGCTACACCGTGTTCGTTTGTCACCAGGCCGTCTACGTCTGTCCAGGTTTTTGGGCGGGTAACGCCTTCTCCACAGTGGGAGCTGTCTGCTATGCGCACATTTTTTGTATGGGTCTGGTCGCTGCAGATGATCTGTTCCGGACGAATACCGAGAGCTTCTGCCATGCGGCGGTAATTTTCTTTTACATTTTCCGGATCGTCTCCCCGGGAAAAGCTTAAGTTCATCTCTCCGAGACACCCGGTACTTACACCGCCTTTTCTGGTAGAAAAGCCATGGATGATCTCAGGACAATCATCTAAAGCCGGGTAAGTCAGCCATTCTACACCCAGCGCATTTTTATGTATTGTTAACTTCGGTTCTGTCTCGCATTTCCAGATCATTATGTTTTCCTTTTCTGTCTTTACCATCCCGCTGCGCATTCAAAAGCATTTTTGATATGACGAACATGATCGCCGCAAATAGCCACCACATCAAATCGACAGGGTGTCGACTCTGAAAGTCGCTTTTTCAACAGATATTCCTGCGCCACTCGACTGATGATCCGCTGTTTGCGGTAATCCACTGCTTCCTCCGGGAATCCACTGTCCGCGTTTTTTCTGTATTTTACTTCTACAAAGACCAGATATCGTCCATCCCGGACGATCAGGTCAATTTCCCCACGTTTGCCCCGGAAGTTCCTTTCCAGGATCTCGCAGCCCTCTCTCTTCAGGAATTCTGCTGCCTGCTCTTCCCAGGCTGTTCCCAAAGATCTCTTATTCATGTTTTTCCTCTCTTTAAATAAAATTACCGATAAAGCTCCTGCGATGGATCTCTGTGGGTCCTTTCTCTTTCAGTGCCGCAATGTGCGCCGCAGAGCCATATCCCTTATTTGAGGCAAAATCATAACCCGGATATACGCTGTCGTATTCTACCATCATACGGTCTCTGGTCACCTTAGCCACAATACTGGCGGCTGCGATGGACACACTTTTGGCATCTCCTTTTATGATCGGTACCTGTTTCATGGAAAGTCCCGGGATCGTCACAGCGTCATTCAGGAGTACATCCGGCTGGGGCGTAAGCTTACTTACAGCCTGGCGCATGGCTTCGTAAGTAGCCTGGAGAATATTGATCTCATCGATCCTCTCCGGTCCCACGATACCGATGCCTATGGAAACGGCCTTTTCACAGATCACATCGTAAAGTTCGTCTCTTTTTTTCGCTGACAGCTGCTTGGAATCATTCAGATACAGGATTTCCTCATCCTCAGGCAGGATCACTGCGCAGGCTACCACCGGACCGGCCAGGGGACCGCGCCCAACCTCGTCAATACCACAGATCACACCACAGTCTCTGTACTGCTTTTCATAGACTTTCATGGCCTCTGTGCGGTCTCTCTCAGCCTCCAGTTTGTCCAGGTCTTTCTGGGCCTTTTCCAGAAGCTTCTGCACACCACTTCGCGGATCATCCGCATACCGCCTCATACGTTCGGCAAGCTGTGACGGCTGCGCCATACTGAACTCCGCTTTTATCTCACTGATACTTTTCATTCGTTTTCCTCCGCCGGCTTTTCCAGAGAAATACGGCCGATACGGCCATTACGGAAATCGTCCATAAACATCGCCGCAGCCTTAGCATAATCGTATTCTCCGCCTTTTGCCAGACATTTTCTCCTCTCCGCGATGCGTTCCAGCACTTCCAAAGGCTTTTCTGCTTCCTCTTCTACTTCATACTGCCGATTGATCGCGCCCGGATAGTTTTCCCGCAGAAAATCAATGGCCAGAAGGGACAACTCCTCGATATTCAGAATATTCTCATTGATGGAACCGATCATCGCCAGACGGATTCCCACCTGCTGATCCTCGAATTTCGGCCACAAAATACCCGGTGTATCCAGAAGCTCCAGGCCTTTGCCCATGCGGATCCACTGTTTTCCCTTGGTCACACCCGGTTTATTGCCTGTTTTGGCACAGTTCTTGCCGGCATAGGCATTGATAAATGTAGATTTTCCCACATTGGGAATGCCGGCCACCATAGCCCGAATGGGACGATTTTTGATACCGCGTTTACGGTCTCTTTCGATTTTTTCCCGGCAGGCTTCCTGCACTTTCTGGCTGATGGCCTTGATGCCGGTTCCATTCTTAGAATTTACCTGAAGTACCGTATAACCCTGTTGCCGAAAATATGTCATCCAGGCATCGTTGACTGCACTGTCAGCAAGATCCGCTTTGTTAAGCAAAATAAGACGTGCTTTATTTTTCCCCAGCTCGTCAATATCCGGATTTCGGCTGGACAACGGCACACGGGCATCCACCAGCTCAATGATCAGATCGATCAGCTTGATATCTTCCTGCATCATTCTTCTGGCTTTTGTCATATGCCCGGGATACCACTGTATCGTCATTGCCATGTATTGTCACCTCTTCTTTTTTCTTTTACCGTAAAAAGCCAAGTTTCGTATACGGGGATATTCTAAACCAGACCTTTCCTACGATATTGCTCCTTGTTACATTACCTATGTCCGCATAACGGCTATCTGCACTGTTGTTTCTGTTATCACCCAGGACAAAATATTCGTCATCTTTCAGTGTAATCTCTGTCTCAGCCAGTCCGGCATAGGAAATAGAGGGAAGATCCTTTTTTTCCATATATGTCACACCATTGATCATGATCTGTCCGTCACTGATCTGAATCTTTTCTCCCGGCAGACCAATGACTCGTTTAACGTGAAGACTGGCATTTGCCGAATCGTTGCTCTTAAACACAAGAATATCATCGCGATCCGGAGAGCCAAAGCGATAGGCCAGCGTATTGACCAGCACCGTATCTCCGATCGCAATAGTTGGTTCCATAGAACCCTCTGTCATTTCCACATTTTTACAGAAAAAAATGGAAAAAACAGCTCCCAGCACAATCGCTGCCGCAATCTGAAACACCCACAAGAGAACCGATTTCATCCGAATCCGGCCATGCAGATGTTCTTTTACGTAACGCATCCTTACACTCATTTTTATACTCCCTTATCTTTTGCCTCCATATACGGAAACAGGGACAGGTGTCCTTTTGTACCTGTCCCTGTGTAAATCCTTATGTGGACTGCTTACCAAAAACAGTCAGCTTATTTTACCAGCTCTTTAACTCTGGCAGCTTTACCAACACGGTCTCTTAAGTAGAACAGTTTGGCACGTCTTACTTTACCATGTCTTACAACCTCTACCTTTACTACATTCGGGGAATGCAGCGGCCAGGTCTTCTCTACGCCGATACCATTGGAAGTTTTTCTAACAGTGAAGGTCTCACGGTTTCCGCCGCCCTGTCTTTTCAGAACGATACCTTCGAAGATCTGGATACGTTCACGGTTACCCTCTTTGATTTTACCATGTACACGTACGGTATCACCTACGCAAAACTCCGGTACTTCGCTCTTCAGCTGTTCAGCCTCAATGTTTTTAATAATGTCGTTCATATCTATTCTCCTTTTTATCTGGATGTTCTTAATACGCCTTTCGTACCAGAGGACCATCTTTTTCTACAACGTGTCATATTATACTATAGCTCACCCTCAGATGCAAGGATTTTTTCCGCCAGAATACGCTCTTTTTTCGTCAGCTGCGCTGTTTCCAGCAGATCCGGACGCCATTTTGCCGTACGGATCACGGACTGTTCACGGCGCCAGGCATCCACGTTCGCATGATGGCCGGAAAGCAGCACCTCCGGTACTTCTTTTTCCCGCCATACTGCCGGACGGGAATACTGG
The DNA here is from genome assembly GCA_016301965.1 of Lachnospiraceae bacterium. Lineage (GTDB taxonomy): Bacteria > Bacillota > Clostridia > Lachnospirales > Lachnospiraceae > UBA11957. Next base: position 7,814 of record JAEDOO010000030.1, read on the forward strand.
GGATATTCCAGAAGAGAATCCGCAAAAGATTCACCCACCGCAGACATGTCGTTGCCAAGTACGCCAGGCACCAGCCGGGAAATAGCATCCATCATGACCAGTGACGGCAGCTCACCGCCAGTCAGCACATAATCACCGATAGATACCGGATCGGTAACAATTTCTTCCAGCACTCTTTCATCTATGCCCTCATAATGTCCGCAAAGAAAGATCAGATCCTCCTCTGCTGCAAATTCTTCTGCCATTTTCTGATTGAATACCCGTCCCTGGGGAGTCAGATAGATCACACGGACATCCCGACCTATCTTTTCTTTCACCGCCTCATAACAGCGGTACACCGGCTCTGCCTGCATGACCATACCCGCGCCCCCGCCGTATGGGTAATCATCCACCCGCATATGCTTATTCACAGCATAATCCCGGATATTGACGGCATCCAGCTGCAACAGCCCTTTTTCCATGGCTCTTCCGGTAATGCTGGAATGAAATCCCTGTTCGATCATTTCCGGAAATAATGTCATTACATGAAACTTCACAGGCCCGCTCCTTTATTCCACCAGACCATCCAGAAGATGAATGGTCATACGGTTTTCTTCCACAGATACAGCCTTCACACAGTCTGCGATCGCCGGCAGCAATACCTCTCCATGAGAAAGGCTGGCAATTACATATACATCGTTAGCTGCTGACTGCATGACATCACGGATCTTTCCAAAATGTTCACCGTCTTCAAGGTAAACATCCATGCCCAGAAGATCTGCCACATAATACTCGTCCTCCTGAAGCGGCACAGCCTGCTCTCTGGGCACATACAGCCCGCGGTTTCTGTACATCTGAATAGATTCAATAGTATCATATCCCTTGAATTTGATAATGACCATCTGCTTAAAAAAGCGTACTTTCTCAACTTCAAGAGACATATATCCCTTCTGTGTGTCCAAAAGTACTTCTTTTAATTTAAGAAAACGTCTGGGGTCATCCGTTGTAGGATAAACCTTTACTTCACCATGTACTCCGTGGGTAGACGATATCACACCCACCTGAAAAAACTGTTCCATACTCTTTTCCTTATGCTTTATGATAAAAAAACTGCTGTGCCTGACAGTTTCCTGCCAAACACAGCAGCTATTTTTTTACTGCAGGATTTCTACAATCACTTTCTTGTCTGACTTGGAGGATGCAGCTTTAACAACCGCACGGATCGCTTTCGCGATACGTCCCTGTCTTCCAATCACTTTACCCATGTCGGAAGGATCCACCTTCAGCTCAACAACAATGGCATCATCGGTTTCGGTTTCTGTGGTAACAACTTCTTCCGGTTTTTCTACGAGAGCTTTTGCAATTACTTCAACTAACTCTTTCATTACAACCTCCCGATAGATTACTTCTCGATGCCTGCCATTTTTAAGATCTTGGCAACAACTTCTGTCGGCTGAGCGCCGTTAGCAAGCCATTTTTTTGCAGCTTCCTCATCTACTTTGTATACGCTCGGATCCTGGTTCGGATCATAGGTACCGATCTCTTCGATGAAACGTCCGTCTCTCGGGGATCTGGAATCAGCTACGATGATTCTATAAACAGGAGCTTTCTTCTTTCCCATTCTTCTTAATCTGATTTTAACTGCCATGATGCATTTACCTCCTTATAGTATTCGAAAATTCATATATATTTAGAAAGGATACAGTCCTTATCTACGATTTAAAACGGCAGGCGGAATCCTCCGCGTTTGCCCTTCTTGCCCATCATCCCGGGCATCTGTTTCATCATCTTGCGGGTCTGTTCAAACTGCTTGATAAAACGGTTAACTTCGCTGATATCTACACCGGCGCCCTTGGCAATCCGCTGCTTACGGGATACATTCAAAATATCCGGATTAGAGCGTTCCTTAGGCGTCATGGCAAGAACAATAGCTTCCTTACGGGCCAGATCTTTCTCATCGATCATGCTCTCGATATCTTTCATCTTGCCACCGACACCCATGCCTGGCAGCATACTTAAGACACTGGAAATACCGCCCATATTTTTCATCTGGTTCATGCTTTCGAGATAATCATCGAAACCAAACTGAGCCTTTTTGAGCTTCTGTTCCATCTCCCGGGCTTTTTCTTCGTCGATGCTGGCCTGTGCCTTTTCGATCAGGCTCATCACATCGCCCATACCCAGAATACGTGAAGCCATACGATCGGGATAAAACTGTTCCAGATCAGAAAGTTTCTCACCCATACCCACGTACAGAATCGGTTTGCCGCTGATAGCCTTGATGGAAAGAGCGGCACCGCCTCTGGCATCACCGTCCAGCTTTGTCAGGATAACACCATCGATGCCTACATCCTGATTAAAGGTTTCAGACACATTCACGGCATTCTGTCCTGTGGTAGCATCCACCACAAGAATCGTCTGGTCGATCTGTACAGCCGCCTTAATATCCTTAAGCTCCTGCATCATGTCTTCATCGACCTGCTGACGTCCCGCCGTATCAATGATCACTACATTTTTCTTTGTCTGTCTGGCGTGCTCTATGGACGCTTTTGCGATATCCACAGGACTCTTCTGGTCACCCATGGAAAATACTTCAACGCCCTGTTTTTCGCCGTTGATCTTCAACTGCTCAATAGCGGCCGGCCGATAGACATCTCCTGCCACCAGAAGCGGCTGGCGTCCCTTAGCCTTTAACTTACCGGCGATCTTGGCTGAAGTAGTCGTCTTACCGGAACCCTGCAGACCCACCATCAGGATCGTGGTGATCTCATTTCCCGGGCGAAGGACGATCTCCGTCGTCTCAGAACCCATCAGTTTGATCAGCTCTTCGTTAACGATCTTGATCACCATCTGTCCCGGATTCAGTCCGGTCATGACATCCTGTCCAATAGCCCGCTCCTGCACTGCCTTGGTAAACTGCTTTACGACCTTAAAGCTGACATCAGCTTCCAGAAGCGCCATTTTGACTTCACGAAGGGCTGTTTTTACATCAGCCTCCGTAAGACGGCCTTTGCTTCTCAGGTTTTTGAATACATTCTGCAGTTTCTCAGTCAAGCTGTCAAATGCCATATAACATCTCCCAGGGAACTTACAGTTCCTCCATTATGCTGTCGGAAATCTCCGCCACAGTTTTTTTTACTTCTTCCAGATTATCCGCCGTACATTCGGAAACTGTCTCCCGGATACGGCCAACCTTTGCTTTCAGATCCAGAAATCGCTTTACAAGCATCAGTCGCTCTTCATACCCGGCCAGCAGCTTATCCACACGCTTTACCTGGTCATGCACACCCTGACGGCTGATGCCAAGCTCTGCGGCCACCTCGCTGATCGAATAATCGTTGAGGACTACGTCCTCATATATTTCTCTCTGATGTTCTGTCAACAGCTCTCCGTAAAAATCATACAGCAAAGCTTTCTCAACAAATGCTTCCATTTCCAACACCTTGGTTATCTTACACTACGAGTTACAGTATGTCAAGCATTTTTTCTTGACATAAATATATTTTTTCTTCATCTATTGTGTTTTCTTTTAAAGATTAGGACGGATCAGCTTCGGTCTGAATCCCTGATTCTCCAGTTCTTTTAAGATCATCTCTTTATGCTCTGTTCCAAAAGCCTCCATGGTGATCTTTAACTCAACAGCAGCGTTTCTGTTGGTACTGAAGAACTGGTTATGATCCAGACGGATAACGTTTCCGCGAAGATTTGCGATCAGGCTGGAAACACGTACCAGCTCACCCGGTTTATCCGGCATCAATACGGATACGGTAAATATCCTGTCTCTGGCGATCAGACCATTCTGCACCACAGATGACATAGTGATCACATCCATATTGCCGCCGCTTAAGATGGATACCACTTTTTTACCCTTGACATCCAGATGTTTCAGCGCTGCCACCGTAAGAAGACCGGAGTTTTCTACGACCATCTTGTGATTTTCCACCATATCCAGGAAAGCCACGATCAGCTCATCATCTTCCACCGTAATAATGTCATCCAGATTTTGCTGAATATATGGGAAAATCTTTTCTCCCGGTGTTTTTACCGCAGTACCGTCAGCAATGGTATTGGCATCATCCAGCGTGCATACTTTTCCCGCTTCCAGAGACACCTGCATACAATTAGCATTCAAGGGTTCCACACCGATGACTTTGATATTGGGTTTGAGCATCTTGGCCAGGGTAGATACACCGGTAGCCAGTCCGCCGCCGCCGATGGGAACCAGAATAATGTCCACCAGAGGCAGTTCCTGGATGATCTCCATGGCAATCGTTCCCTGTCCCGTAGCCACGGCCAGATCATCAAAGGGATGAATAAACGTATAGCCATGTTCATCTGCCAGTTCATAGGCATGGGCACAGGCCTCATCATAATTGTCACCGTACAGAACAGTCTCCACACCATAACTCTTGGTCCGCTCCACTTTGATCAGCGGTGTGGTGGTAGGCATAACAATAGTAGCCTTCACGCCGTAAGCCTTTGCCGCATAGGCCACACCCTGGGCATGGTTGCCGGCAGAAGCAGTGATCAGTCCCTTTGCCTTTTCTTCTTCGGATAACGTAGAGATCTTATAATATGCTCCTCTGAGCTTATATGCGCCCGTGTACTGCATATTTTCCGGTTTAAGATAAATCTTGTTGCCGTAGCGGTCGCTGAAGACCTTGCTGTAAAGCAGCTTCGTCTCCCGGGTCACCTGATGTACGATCTCGGTGGCCTCCTCAAATTTTTCCAATGTCAACATTTCTTCCATCCTGTTTTCCTCCTCTAGTTCTCTGTACGGAATAATGCCTCAACATACTGATCCGGATCAAATTTTTCCAGATCATCTATGGTCTCGCCAACACCGATATATTTTACCGGGATATCCAGCTCAGACTGGATCGCCACGGCAATACCGCCTTTGGCTGTACCGTCAAGCTTTGTCAGAACGATACCTGTCAGCTTTGTCACCTCACTGAACTGACGGGCCTGCATCAGAGCGTTCTGTCCTGTAGAACCGTCTAATACTAACAAGGTCTCCAGATACGCATCCGGATATTCTCTCTCGATCACACGGGAGATCTTGCCCAGCTCCTGCATCAGGTTTTTCTTATTATGAAGACGTCCTGCCGTATCACACAAAAGAATATCCACATTTCTGGCTTTTGCCGCCTGCACAGCATCATAAACGATGGCTGCGGGATCTGCGCCCTCCTGGCCGCCGATCATCTCCACACCGGCTCTCTCTGCCCATACGGACAGCTGGGTGCCGGCAGCCGCGCGGAAAGTATCCGCTGCCGCGATCAGCACTTTCTTGCCTTCGTTTTTCATTTTTCCTGCCAGTTTGCCTACAGTCGTGGTCTTACCGACACCATTGACACCAACTACCAGAACTACGGATTTCCTCTTTTCAAATTCGTAATCATCCTCACTGGTCTTCATCTGCTCACGGATCGTACGGATCAGCAGATCACGGCAGGCCATGGGCTCATGGATCTTCTGTTCCTTCACCTGTTCTCTCAGACGTTCGAGGATCTTCTCTGTGGTAGCAACCCCCAGATCACCCATGATCAGAGTTTCTTCCAATTCCTCATAAAAATCTTCATCGATCTTTGAAAAACCGCTGAAAATAGCATCCATGCCGGATACCACCGTATCTCTTGTCTTGGCCAGTCCGGCTACCAGACGTTTAAAAAAACCTTTTTTTTCTTCAGCCATATTTTCTCTCTCCTATTTATCCAAATCATTTTCGATAAGATCTACAGATACCAATGTAGACACACCCTTTTCCTGCATGGTGATACCATACAGGCGGTCTGCCGCGTTCATTGTACCACGTCTGTGGGTGATGACAATAAACTGTGTATTTTTTGTCAGCTTATGCAGATATTCCGCAAAACGGCTGACATTGGAATCATCCAGCGCCGCCTCGATCTCGTCCAGAAGGCAGAACGGTGACGGTTTCAGATTCTGAATGGCAAACAAAAGGGCAATCGCGGTCAAAGCCTTTTCTCCGCCGGAAAGCTGCATCATATTCTGAAGCTTCTTGCCCGGGGGCTGCGAAATAATCTGCACACCGGCCTCCAGAATGTCCTCTCCTTCTACCAGCTCCAGCGTACCCTTACCGCCGCCAAAAAGATCCTTGAAAGCCTTATCAAATTCTCTGCGGATATCCGCAAATTTTTCCGCAAACTGACGGCGCATGCCTTCATCCAGCTCCTGAATGATCTTTTTCAGCGTTTCCTGTGCTTTTACCAGATCTTCGTGCTGTGCGGAGAGGAAGGTATGACGTTCCTCCACCTCTTTGTATTCCTCAATGGCATTGACGTTGACCGGTCCGAGTTTTCGGATCTCATCTTTTACCTCATTCAGCTGTTTTTTCAGCGTGCCCCTCTCCGGCACTTCCTCCATCCGGTAGGATGCAGCCTGCATCGGTGTAATTTCATATTCATCCCAGATATAATTGATCTGCGCTTCCTGATTCTCCTCCAGCTTATCCAGCTGGCTTCTCAGACGGTAACACTCCTTATCCAGCCGGTTCAGATGCTCAGACAATTCATCACGGCGGGCAAAGAACTGGCGATGTGTGCTCTGCAGCTCTTCCTTTCTGGCCTGATCGGCGCTGAGAACCTTCTGCAGTTCTTCCTCCTGTACCTTTCCTGCCGCCATGGTCTCTTCAACGGATGCGATCTGCGCCTTTTTTTCTTCCTCTTCGCGGTCACGCTCCAGCTGTCTGGCATGGATATCGCCTTTTTCTTCTTCCAGAGCAGCGCTCTCTCTGCGGATACGGTCCAGGTTTTCCTTCTGGAAAGAAAGCTTCTGAGACAATTCGGATCGTCTCAGATGCAGCTCTTCCAGACGTCTGGACAGCTCGCCTTCCTGCTCTCTCTGCTGTTCAAGCAGTGTTTCCTGGGAAAGGGCCGTCTGCATGGAATCCTTTTCTGAAGACTTCAGCGTTTTCATTTCCTGCTGCAGGGCAGTTCTGAATTCATCGATCTCACGGATCTGGGATTCGATCTCTGCACTCTCACCCTTCAGCTGGCTGAAGCCTGACTGTATCTCTCTGGTTCGTTCTTCTGCCTGACGGATATTCATCTGAGCTGTATTCAGATCCAGCTGTTTCTCACGGATCTGTTCTTCCAGATCTGTTTTTTCATCCCGCAGTGCATTGCGAAGGTTTCTTTTGGATTCCAGACCCGTTTTTCTTTCTTCCAGATCTGTTCCCAGCTTCTTTACCTGTTTTTCCAGTTCTTCGATCTCACGACGGCGTCCCAGCAGGTTACTGGTGTTCTTAAAGGCACCACCAGTCATGGAACCGCCGGGATTTAAAAGCTCACCCTCCAGTGTAACGATACGCAGTGTATGGTGACTCTTTTTCTGTAGAGCAATACCATGGTCAATGGTCTCCACTACCAGAGTACGTCCCAGAAGAGATCTCATCAGGTCTTCATATGCCGGTTCCGTATGTACCAGCCGGTCTGCCGACTGAATGACGCCCGGTTCTTTCAGATACTGTGCCTTATCCATTCCTCCGCGGCCGGATACAGCAGACAGCGGTAAAAAGGTAGCACGGCCGTATCGGTTCTGTTTCAGAAAGCCGATCATCTGTTTTGCCGTAGCTTCATCTTTAGTTACAATATTCTGAATGGCGCCGCCCAGAGCGGTCTCGATGGCAGTCTCGTATTTCTTTTCTGTCTTGATCAGATCAGCCACTACGCCGATCAGTCCGGGAACACGACTTTTCTGTTCCATAACACGGCGGATGGAATTACCATAGCCGTCATATCTCTCCGCCAGATTGCGCAGAGTCTCCAGACGGGATTCTTCTCTGTGAAAAGCCAGCTGACGACTGTCCACATCCTTCTGGCCGGACTCGATCTCTTTCTGCAAAGACATGATCTCTTCCTGATTTGCATCCCGCTTCGTCTGCGCGCTTTCGATCTCCTTTTGCAGCTTACGGTACTCCTCGCGGCAATCGATCAGTACATCCTGCTGACGCTCCTCATCCTTTTTCAGCACCAGGGCTCTCTGGCTCAACATAGATTTGCGTATGCCGATCTGTTCAAGCATGGCATCATACCGCTGCAGCTTACCTTTGGCAGAAGCCTTCTGATTCAACAGGTCGATCTGGCTCGTCTTGGCCTGATTCATCGCAGCTGTACTCTGCTCCATAGCCGTATGCAGCTCATCCAACTGGCTTTGAACTGTCGCACAGTCTGCATCGCTGTTTTTGCGCAGAACATCCGCCTCTCCCAATGTCTTTTCCAGCTCTATGATCTGAGATTTTTTCTCTCGAAGTTCTGTATCAATTGTTTCCAGACGGGCATCGTGCAGCTTACGATTTTCTGTAGCCGTGCGGATCTGCT
>JAEDOO010000172.1 GCA_016301965.1 Lachnospiraceae bacterium
GGATGACAGGGGGAAAGAGATTGCGGTGTGGCAGTTGATGTTTGTGAAAATATGTGTTGTATTTGGGAGGGAATAATCGGAAATGCGTGGCGAATGCTTGGAAATATAGAAAAAGTCTGAATTTTTTGAAAAATTGCTTGATTATACAAAAATTTTATTTTAATATATAAAAGTAAGAAAATAAAGATTCCATACGTTGGAAACGGAGGGAGGAAGCAAGTGAGCGTACAGTTACTGGACAAAACGAGAAAAATCAATAAGCTTTTGCACAATAATAATTCTACAAAGGTTGTTTTTAACGATATCTGTGAGGTTCTGGTGGAGACACTTTCTTCCAATATCCTGGTGATCAGCCGGAAAGGTAAGGTACTGGGTGTGGGTCTCTGTAAAGGTGTGGAGGAGATTACGGAGCTGATCGTGGATAAGGTGGGCGGATATGTGGATCCGCTGCTGAATGACCGGTTTTTGAGTGTACTTTCTACGAAGGAGAATGTGAATCTGGAAACGCTTGGTTTTCTGGGCAGCAATATCCGGGATTATGATGCGATTATCAGCCCTATCGATATTGCCGGAGAACGACTGGGAACGCTGTTTATGTATCGCAGCGGAAAGTCCTATGATATAGATGATATTATTGTCAGTGAATATGGTACCACAGTGGTGGGACTGGAGATGATGCGTTCGGTGAATGAAGAAAACCAGGAAGAGGCCAGAAAGGTGCAGGTGGTGAAGTCGGCATTCAATACATTGTCGTTTTCGGAGATGGAGGCCATCGTACACATCTTTGAAGAGCTGGACGGCAATGAGGGTATTCTGGTGGCCAGTAAGATCGCGGATCGAGTGGGGATAACCCGTTCCGTAATCGTTAATGCGCTGCGCAAGTTTGAGAGTGCCGGAATCATTGAATCCAGATCCAGTGGTATGCGGGGAACATATATTAAAGTATTGAACGATGTGATTTTTGATGAATTAAAAAAGATGAAAGAAAAAGAATGACAAAAGCAGCCGCTTCCTTTCGGGGAAGCGGTATTTTTTTCCTTTTGGAGCATATATAAAACAGTAAAATTATGTCACTGTTCAGAACAGGCCGAATCACTTGCTGATGAGGCCGTAAGAACATGATTCAGGTGTGAGCAAACCCCATCGGCGCAGCCGATTTTCATGGGTTTGCGAATCGTATCTGTGAAGGTACTGAACAGATACGAAATTATTATAAAAAAGAAAACGTGAGAAAATAAGAGAAAATAAGAGTATAAAAGAGAATAAATAATATATAATAATAAAATATTGAAAATTGTGTGGTTGCCTAAATGGGACAAAATCACTAATATAAGCATTAGTCAATCAGCACTCAAACGTAACGAGTGCTAATAAAAAGAAAAGTCATAAAGGAGGACCTGAATATGAAATTAGTACCTTTGGGAGACAGAGTTGTTTTAAAGAAAATCATTGCAGAAGAGACCACAAAATCCGGAATTGTATTGCCGGGCAGTGAGAAAGAAAAACCGCAGATGGCTGAGGTAGTTGCTGTAGGACCGGGCGGAGTTGTAGACGGAAAGACAGTAACCATGGAAGTGCAGCCGGGTGATCAGGTGGTATATGCTAAATATGCAGGTACTGAGATCGAGGTTGAAGATGAAAAATATATGATCATCAAACAGGATGACATTCTGGCTATCTTAAAATAATCATTTTGCAGGAGGACAAACATCATGGCTAAGGAAATCAAATTTGGCGCAGAAGCAAGATCTGCTCTGGAAGCAGGTGTAAATAAACTGGCAAATACCGTACGTGTAACGCTGGGACCGAAAGGAAGAAACGTTGTTCTGGACAAATCCTACGGCGCTCCGCTGATCACAAACGACGGTGTTACGATCGCTAAAGAGATCGAACTGGAAGACGGATTTGAGAATATGGGTGCACAGCTGATCCGTGAAGTTGCATCCAAGACAAACGATGTTGCCGGTGACGGTACCACAACAGCTACTGTTCTGGCACAGGCAATGGTTAACGAAGGTATGAAGAATCTGGCTGCAGGCGCTAACCCGATCGTTCTGAGAAAGGGAATGAAGAAAGCCTGTGACGCAGCTGTTGCTGAGATCGCTGCCATGAGCAAAAAGGTAAGCGGTAAAGAGCAGATCGCAAAGGTTGCTGCTATTTCTGCCGGTGACGAGGAAGTTGGTAATCTTGTAGCAGACGCTATGGAAAAAGTATCTGAGGACGGTGTTATCACCATCGAAGAGTCCAAGACCATGAGAACAGAGCTGGATCTGGTAGAAGGTATGCAGTTCGACCGCGGTTATATTTCCGCATATATGGCTACCGATATGGAAAAGATGGAAGCTGTTCTGGATAATCCGTATATCCTGATCACAGATAAGAAAATCTCCAATATTCAGGAAATTCTTCCGCTTCTGGAGCAGATCGTACAGTCTGGTTCCAAGCTGCTGATCATTGCTGAGGATGTTGAAGGTGAAGCACTGACAACTCTGATCCTGAACAAACTGCGTGGTACATTCTCCGTAGTTGCTGTTAAGGCTCCGGGCTATGGCGACAGAAGAAAAGCTATGCTGGAAGATATTGCCGTTCTTACCGGCGGACAGGTGATCACATCTGATCTTGGCCTGGAACTGAAAGATACCACTATCGCTCAGCTGGGACGCGCTAAATCCGTTAAGGTTCAGAAAGAGAATACCATCATCGTTGACGGTGAAGGTGACAAGGATGCCATCAAAGCCCGTATCGCTCAGCTTCGCGCACAGATCGAAGAGACAACTTCTACTTTTGATAAAGAGAAACTGCAGGAGAGACTGGCCAAACTGGCTGGCGGCGTAGCCGTGATCCGTGTCGGTGCCGCTACAGAGACAGAAATGAAAGAAGCAAAACTTCGTATGGAAGATGCGCTGGCTGCTACAAGAGCTGCTGTTGAGGAAGGTATTGTACAGGGTGGTGGCTCCGCTTATATCTACGCTTCCAAGAAGGTTGCCGAGATGGCTGCAGGTCTGGAAGGTGATGAGAAGACAGGTGCCCGCATCGTGCTGAAAGCTCTGGAGGCTCCGCTGTTCCATATCGCTGCCAATGCAGGTCTGGAAGGCTCTGTCATCATCAATAAAGTAAAAGAGTCTGAGATCGGTGTAGGTTTCGATGCATACAAAGAAGAGTATGTAAACATGATCGATGCAGGTATTCTGGATCCGGCTAAGGTTACCAGAAGCGCACTGCAGAACGCTACCAGCGTAGCAGCTACACTGCTGACCACAGAGTCCGTAGT
>JAEDOO010000173.1 GCA_016301965.1 Lachnospiraceae bacterium
TGCTACGGTTTGAGCGCATTTATTGATACAGAAGAGCTTGCGCTGATTGGTGATGGAAATGTGGTTGCGTCTGCAATGGCAATTACAAAAGTGGCTGCTCTTGCTTATCTGATGTTCAACTTATTTACACCTCCTTGCTTTGCGGCACTTGGTGCTATGAACTCAGAAATGCAGAGTAAAAAGTGGTTGTGGGGAGGCATTGCCCTTCAGTTAGGAACTGGCTATGTTGTAGCTTTTCTTGTATACCAGATTGGTACGTTGATTACAACCGGTGGATTAGGAAAAGGATTTGTTCCGGGTCTTATCGCAGTAGTTGTAATGGCAGCCATTGTTGCAGGACTTATTAACAGAACAAACAAGCAGTTTAAAGCAGAATATGAATTAAAGAAAACAGCATAATTTTTTTCGGATCCTATAAGAAAGGAGCAACAATGGAGGATTTAATTGTCTTAGTAATTCTGCTTATTATAGTAGTGGCAGCAATTTTTTATATATATCAAGAAAAGAAGAAAGGTACCAGATGTATCGGATGCCCATCTGCCGGGTGTTGCTCCGCTAAAGAATGTGGAAACAAAACAGAAAGTTGCAAATGTCATACCAATAGCAATTAAGTTAATGCCTGCACTTCTTTAGTGCAGGCATTATTCGAAAGGAGCTGAATAATGGGAAAAGACTTACCTGTCCAGGGAAACAGTTTGGCGGAAAAATATCACAGGACAAAAATGAAGAAAGAAGTGATATTACAGAGATTAAAAGAAAACGGATGCAGAATAACGAAACAGCGAAAAATGCTATTGGATATTATTTTACAGGAGGAATGTACCTGCTGTAAGGAAATATATTATAAAGCGACAACATTGGACTCGTCGATAGGCGCAGCTACTGTTTACCGTATGGTCAATCTACTGGAAGAGATTGGAGCAATCAATCGGAAGAATATGTATCGTATTTCCTGTGGTATGAATTGTAATAGAGAGAATACGTGTGTTATTGAGTTAGATGATCAGACTATTTTTCGATTGTCCTCCGGTGAGTGGTATAAAATTATTTCAGAAGGACTTCAGTGCTGTGGATATGTGGGTACACAGAAAGTTGTAAGTGTTGTTGTAGAATCATGTGGCAAGGAATGAACCCTCGTCAGACAGGTAAGGTAAAAATCAGAATGTAGTCTGCTTTAGGCCAGAAGAGAGGCAGATCAGTACATTAACCTGCCGTCCAACCATAATAATTTGCTAAACAGTTGCAAAAAGTTCACGAAAAAATCATTCACAACATCACATCACCTCTTGCTATATACAAAAATGCGTGTTATAGTACAAATAGAACAAATGGATGTCATGCAGGAGGTGATTTGCATGGAAACGAAGAGAGATTACTATGAAGTGCTGGGGGTTGACAGAAACGCAGATGCGGCCACGATAAAAAAGGCATACAGGAAGCTTGCCAAGAAATATCATCCGGATGCCAACAACAATGATCCCAATGCGGAAAAACTATTTAAGGAAGTCACAGAAGCGTATTCGGTACTGAGTGATCCGGAGAAAAAGAAAATGTACGATCAGTTCGGACATGCGGCATTTGACCAGAGCGGCCAATCGGGCGGCTACCAGAACGCTTATCAGGGCTTTCATGGAAATGGCGGCAATTATCAGGAATTCCATTTTGAAGGCGATATGGGGGACATGGGTGATATTTTCGGCAGCATGTTCAATGATATGTTCCGGGGAGGCAGCAGCGGATTTGACGGTTTCAGAGACAGGGGACAAAGCAGTTTTCACGGCTTTTCCGGTGGAAACCGCGGCAGATACTATAGCGGCGGCAGAAGGACCGGTTCACAGTTTACGGATGGCGGAGGCTTCTGGCAAAGTAATGGTAGTTACAGTAACCGCGGAGCAGATCTTCATGCGGAAGTTACGATCGGTTTTGACGATGCGGTATACGGCTGTGATAAGATGTTTTCTCTGCAGGATGAACGGGGTGTCCGCCAGTCTTTGCAGGTGCATATTCCGGCAGGGATTGACACTGGCCAGTCCGTTCGCCTGAGAGGAAAAGGTATGCAGGGCCAGAGCGGTGAGTATGGCGATCTGTTGTTAAAAATCAATGTGGAAAGCAAAGCAGGTATAGAGCGTAAAGGCATAGATATCTATACTACGTTGAATATCCCCTATACAACAGCAGTATTTGGGGGAGAGGCTCGTGTCCATACCCTGTATGGTGATGTGGTATGTAAGATTAAGCCCGGGACCCAGTCGGGAAGTAAGATTCGTCTGAAAGGAAAAGGTGTGGTATCCATGAAGGATTCCGCGGTTCACGGTGATCATTATGTGACTGTTCAGATCGAGGTTCCGCGCCATCTGAGTCCAAAGGCCAGACAGAAACTGATGGAATATAAGGAGGCCTGCTAATATCTTTATGATAAATGCCACTCATTTTTATTTCATATTTCTTCATAAATCTTATGTGGCACAAACCGGAGAAAAGAGGTATAGTCATCTGTGAAATAAAGGAAGCCTGCTTCCGGAAAAGAGGTTAACATTATGATGAAAAAATATGTAATGATGCTGGGTGTTATGATAATGAGTGTATCTGTGGTTACAGGATGCGCTAATAAAAACGATCAGAAAAGCGCAGTAGAGCAGACAACATCCTCTGCAGTGCAGTCTCAGACAGCAGCTGATGTCGAAGCCAGCAGCAGTACAGACGCAGAACAGAAAACAGTCAGCGGTACTATAGAGTCGATCGAAGATTTTCAGTTCGTGATTTATGATGAAGACGATAACTACTATCAGTTTTCTTTCGAGGAAACACCGAAAGGACTGGATAAAGTTAAGGTAGGGGATACTGTGATGGTTACTTATACAGGAACTGTATCCGAAGTGGATCCGTTCCTGGGAGAAGTGATCTCTGTAGATAAAGTAAATGGTTAATGAAAATCAGACATATGGAAAGAGCAAAGCGGAAGCCCGGTAGATTGATCGGGCTTCCGCTTTGCTGATATAATGCACAGAATATAGCATATCCTGCATTTTCCTATTGACACAAGTACGAAATCGGACTAAAGTAGTATGAGTACGAAATCGGACATAAAGGAGAGTGTTTACTATGCGGGAAGAAACCGGGCCGTACCTCAGCCCGAACTTAAGAGAGTTTAACCATATCAACAAAGAATATAACGATATATACCATGAGGCTATTGTGCGCATGGGGATCAGTGAAAGTGCTTTTGACATCCTGTATTC
>JAEDOO010000174.1 GCA_016301965.1 Lachnospiraceae bacterium
GGAAAAACATATACCTCTCTCTCGTGCGGGGCGGTACGCCATTGCTGCGCTCGGCGTCCGACACCCACAAACTTACATAACTACATATCTCTGGACTTCTTCGTGCAGGCTTTCATGGCTTCGATCACGGCACTTCGAAGTCCTTTTTCTTCAAGAACACGTACAGCTTCTATCGTCGTCCCCCCCGGAGAGCACACCATATCCTTCAGTTCACCCGGATGCATCCCCGTCTCCAGCACCATCTTCGCGCTGCCCAGCACCGCCTGAGCCGCAAACGTATAGGCAGATTTTCTCGGCATGCCGTCAGCCACCGCCGCATCAGCCATTGCTTCAATAAACATAAACACGTAAGCCGGAGCACTGCCGCTGACAGAAACCACCACATCCATCAGATTCTCTGTCACGATCTCTGTACGGGAAAAACCACTGCAAAGCTCGCGCACTGCTTCCAGCTCTTTTTCTGTCACCGACGTTCCGGGACAGATTCCCATCATGCCCTCACCTACCATAGCCGGTGTATTCGGCATGGTTCGTACAACCTTCACCGATCGTTCAAACTGCTCAGTAAGCCAGGCCAGCGTTTTTCCCGGAGCAATAGATACTACGATCGTATTCTCTTTTACAGCATCCCTTATCTCCCGGATCGTCTCCGCATAAAACTGCGGCTTCACAGCCAGAAACAGCACATCCGCAAAGGCGGCCACTTTTTTATTATCAGTTGTGATCCCTATGCCCAGCTCCTGCTGCAATTGCTGCAACGGCTCCATATGACGTCTCGAAACAAAAATCTCCTCCGGCTCTGCTTTCTTTGCTTTTAAAATGCCCCGCACCATGGCGGTTGCCATATTTCCACATCCGATAAATCCTGTTTTCATAATTTTTACACCTCCAGATGGTATTTATCTTACACCTTTTTCCTAAATCCGTCATCCCAAACCCATCTGAAAAGAACGCTTCTTGAATAAATCCATCTTTTTCCTGAATTCTTTTGAATTTGCCTAAGAAAAATGAAAATTCTTCGGGAATTATGAATGAATCTCTCCCGGAAGTCTGGTATCTTAATACTCGTCAAGAGGATACAAACAAACAACCAAATACCTGATTAATAAGGAGGTAATTATTATGAAATTAAGAAACATCACAAACGTAGAGAAATTCCTGGAAACCGTTGATCAGTGCAAAGGTGACGTATATCTGACAACTCCGCAGGGCGATCGCCTGAACCTGAAATCCCAGCTGACCAAGATGCTGGCTATGACTTCTGTATTTGATTCCGCCGAGATCAAAGAGATGGATCTGGAATTCTCCAATCCGGAAGACGTATCCACAATGCTGCTGTTCAGTATGGAGGCTGCCTGCTAATTACACTTAGCGGCTTTTTCCCAAAGACAACCAATGTATGCTGCAGTTTTTTCTTCCTTTCCCTTTCAATTTTTCTGCAGTATGCTTTCTAATATCAGAGCAGGATTCCTGCTAAAAATTATCCCCTGCATGCTTCACTCCATGCAGGGGATTTCCTTTTCATTGATTCTCATTAATAATCCACTTTCATCAGCATCAGACCTTCCGGCGGCGCTGTAGGTCCGGCTGCTTTTCGATCTTTTGCTTCCAGAATTGTTCCCATATCCTCCGGTTTCATCCGGCCATAGCCCACTTCCAATAAAGTACCCACGATGATGCGCACCATATTCTGTAAAAATCCCGTGCCATGCACCCGGAAACGGATGTAACCACTCTTTTTTGTGATCTCGATGATGTCCACCACGCGAACAGTGGATTTTTTCATCCGCGGATTACCGCAGAAAGACCGGAAATCATGTTCTCCTTCCAAAATAGCAGCCGCCTGCTGCATAGCCTCCACGTTCGGCGATTCTTTTAATACGGTCACATACTTACGGTCAAATACCGGTTTCACCGGACCGTCAAAGCAGGTATACTGGTACGTCTTGCCCACAGCCTTATACCGGGCATGAAAACGGTCCGAAGCCACCACCACATCCCGCACGGCAATATCATCCGGCAGATAGCGGTTAAAATAGTCCCGGATCTCTTCACAGTTCATATCCGTTTCAAACACAGCATGGGCCGTCATGGCTCTGGCATGCACGCCTGCGTCTGTCCGTCCCGCACCGATCACATCCGTAAAAACTCCCGTCATCCTCTCTAATACACTTTCCAGTTTACCCTGGATCGTATCTCTGTCCGGCTGATGCTCCCAGCCAAAATAGCGACTGCCGTCATAGGCAATCGTAAATTTATATGTTTTTTTCATGTTATTCCCTCCAATGATAAAGAGTGTAAACGAAACCGGCTTGGAATGCAAGCAACCTGAACAGGATTTAT
Source organism: Lachnospiraceae bacterium (assembly GCA_016301965.1). Classification (GTDB taxonomy): domain Bacteria; phylum Bacillota; class Clostridia; order Lachnospirales; family Lachnospiraceae; genus UBA11957. The sequence goes on from JAEDOO010000174.1 coordinate 2,344, forward strand.
TGACACATACAACTGATTTTGCTAAAATGTCTCTGATTTTCTTTTATACGTTAATACTATACTATAGATCACAAGAAAGGACGAAACAGTATGCCTAAGTTAAATGAAAACTTTCTTCGCCTGAAAACCAGCTATCTGTTCTCTGAGGTGGCTCACCGTACCGCCGCTTATATCCAGGCCAACCCGGACAAACCGGTGATCCGTCTCGGTATCGGCGATGTGACTAAACCGCTGACCAAGAGAGTCATCTCTTCTCTTCATGAAGCCGTTGATGAAATGGCCTCCGCAGACACCTTTAAAGGCTATGGTCCGGAGCAGGGATATCCGAAGCTTCGCGAGGCCATCAGCGCTTATTATGCAAAAAGCGGTGTGGAGGTAGACCCGGATGCTGTATTTATCTCCGACGGAGCCAAGAGCGATACCGGTAATATCACCGATCTGTTTGCTCACGACAATGTGATCCTGATCCCGGATCCGGTTTACCCCGTTTACGTAGACACCAATATCATGTGCGGCAACAGCGTCATCTACATGAACGGAACAGCTGAAAACGGCTTTCTTCCCATGCCCGACCACAGCCAGCATGTAGATCTGATCTACCTGTGCTCCCCCAACAACCCCACCGGTGCCTGCTACAATAAGGCACAGCTGCAGGAGTGGGTGGACTATGCACTGAAAAACGAGGCCATTATCCTGTTTGACTCCGCTTACGAGGCATTTATCACAGATCCCGAGCTGCCCCGCAGCATCTTCGCTATTGAGGGCGCCAAGAAATGTGCCATCGAATTCTGCTCTCTGTCAAAGACTGCCGGATTCACCGGTACCCGCTGCGGCTACACTGTAGTTCCCAAAGAGCTGGTATTTACCGCTTCCGACGGAAC
>JAEDOO010000031.1 GCA_016301965.1 Lachnospiraceae bacterium
TCCCGACTCATCATATCCAGCAGATCGATCAACTCACTACGGGTAATATCCGGCAGGAACAACAGGAACTCATCACCCCCAAATCGGCCACACAGACAATTTTCAGGTACGATTTCACGGATACATTTTGCTGTCTGGTTCAGTACCAAGTCCCCATAGGCATGTCCGTAATTGTCATTGATGTTTTTAAAGTTGTCAATATCCATAATTATCAAAGCTCCCTGCTGATGAGAAACTGACAGATGATCTCTGATCTGGTTTTCAAGCGCCGCCTTGTTCAGGAATCCGGTAAGTTTATCCGTGTCACGCTCTTTTTGAAGCATCCGGGCCTGAAGTGCTTCCCTGAGCCGTACCTGCGTCATCCGAATGTAAATTGTAGCACCGAGGAAAAAACAGCAAAGGATGTTCACACTATCGGCGAAAGCCACCAGATAGGGTTTTTGCGCAAGAAACGCACCTATCAGATACTCCACAGCAAGCAGTACCTGTATGATCTCTATACGATAAGGACGCTCGATCACAAGCAGCGGGCCAGCCACCATAAAGACGCACAGTGTTACGGCAGACAGGTTTGGACGAATCACGGTGTTTAGCATCACCGCATAATTACCAAACGCCAAAAATAACAGATACCACAGGATCCGCACAGTCCACCTTTTATTTCCCAGTGAAGTATGGAGCAAAATGTATATCCCACAGCAAATCAGAAGGATAACTGCGTAAAGAATTTTTGCCGCAGACATTGTGCTTGAGACAAGGGAACCAATCAGTAAAGCCAGAAACATGACTGCACAGATACCGGATCCCAGCAGAAGTGTCTCCTTGTTTTTTCGATTGATGTCGGACTCGATGCTTTGGTAGTTTTCCTTTTCGATACCGCCGTATAGAATAAGGGATATCAGGTGTATGAATGAGTTTTTCATGTTTTTTCCTCTACATTATCGTTATATAACGTTATTTTGCAAACAAACATATAACATAATTTTATCAAAACATACTTGACAAATCAATAAGACAAAATATATACAGCAATTAATTCTTTTCTGAAAAAAATCGGAAAACATATCTGAAGTTCCACGTAATGTGGACTTTTTTCAAAATTAACCCATTTTACGATATATATAAGCAGATTTTACAGGAATAAAAAAGGACTTTCGGAATTATCCGAAAGTCCCAAAAATGTTGATTTTACGCGGTTTTTAGCTTAGAACTTGCCAGCCTTAGCAGCTTCCTCAATGGCAACTGCAACAGATACAGTCATACCAACCATCGGGTTGTTGCCGGCGCCGATCAGACCCATCATCTCAACATGAGCCGGAACGGAAGAAGAACCAGCAAACTGAGCGTCAGAGTGCATACGTCCCAAAGTATCTGTCATACCGTAGGAAGCCGGACCTGCTGCCATGTTATCCGGATGCAGAGTACGTCCTGTACCACCACCGGAAGCAACGGAGAAGTATTTCTTGCCCTGCTCGATGCATTCTTTCTTGTAGGTACCTGCTACCGGATGCTGGAAACGAGTCGGGTTGGTGGAGTTACCGGTGATGGAAACACCAACGTTCTCGTGATGCATGATAGCAACACCTTCCTGAACGTCATCAGCACCGTAGCATTTAACAGTAGCACGAAGGCCTGTGGAGTACGGTTTCTCGTAAACGATGTTCAGTTTAGCTTCTTTGTAGTCATATTTTGTCTCAACGAAAGTAAATCCGTTGATACGAGAAATAATCTGAGCAGCGTCTTTTCCAAGACCGTTCAGGATAACGCGCAGCGGTTTTTTACGTACTTTGTTGGCTTTCTCAGCGATACCGATAGCACCCTCAGCAGCAGCGAAGGACTCATGTCCGGCCAGGAAACAGAAGCACTCAGTCTCCTCTTCCAGAAGCATCTTGCCAAGGTTACCATGACCAAGACCTACTTTACGATGGTCAGCAACAGAACCCGGGATACAGAAAGCCTGAAGACCTTCACCGATAGCTGCAGCAGCGTCAGCAGCTCTTCTGCAGTCTTTCTTAATAGCGATGGCAGCGCCTACAATGTAAGCCCAGCATGCGTTCTCAAAGCAGATCGGCTGGATTTTCTTAATCTGATCATAAACGTCCAGACCGGCATCCTTTGTGATCTTCTCTGCTTCTTCGATAGAAGCAATACCATAGCTGTTTAAAACAGCGGTAATTTTATCAATTCGTCTTTCGTATGATTCAAACAAAGCCATTTTGTCAATTCCTCCTGTATTATTCTTTTCTCGGGTCGATGATCTTAACCGCATCAGCTACACGGCCGTACTGACCTTTTGCCTTCTCCCATGCTGTGTTCGGGTCATCACCTTTCTTGATGAAATCTGTCATCTTTCCAAGGCTTACGAACTGATAACCAATAACTTCGTCATTCTCATCAAGTGCAATACCTGTTACATAACCTTCTGCCATTTCAAGGTAACGAACACCTTTCTCCTTGGTAGCATACATGGTACCAACCTGAGAACGAAGACCTTTACCAAGATCCTCCAGACCTGCACCTACAGCCAGACCGTCATCAGAGAAAGCACTCTGTGTACGACCATAAACGATCTGTAAGAACAGTTCTCTCATAGCTGTGTTGATAGCGTCACAAACAAGGTCTGTGTTCAGAGCTTCCAGGATAGTTTTACCCTGCAGAATCTCAGCTGCCATAGCTGCGGAATGTGTCATACCGGAACATCCGATGGTCTCTACCAGAGCTTCCTCGATAACACCATTCTTAACGTTCAGGGACAGCTTACATGCACCCTGCTGCGGAGCACACCAGCCAACACCATGGGTGAAACCGGAAATATCTTCGATTTTCTTTGCATGGACCCATTTTCCCTCTTCCGGGATAGGAGCCGGCTCATGTTTTGCACCCTTGGCAACAGGGCACATCAGTTCAACTTCTTTTGTGTAGATCATTGTTAAACTCCTTTCAACTATGTATTCAATATTGAAATAACAATATAAGGCATACAGAGACTGGCATACCTCGTATACCAAAAATTATTATCGCATACAATGTAGGTTTCGTCTAGCAAAAACTTGTCGCTTCACTAACTTTTCGCTATTAAACTTCGATCGTGTAGCTGTTCAGCTTTGCTGGACAGATCAGTGTCTTCTCGATCTTCGGAAAAATCGTCTTGAAATGACGGGAATTTAAGTGGGCATCCAGAATGTTCTGATCCTGCCACTTCTCGAGAAAAGCATAGATATTTTTTCCTTCACGGCTGTGGATCAGCTCGTAGCTGACATTCCCCTGTTCTTTTCTTGACTCTTCGATCAGCTGTTTGGCCAGGCCCACAAATGTATCTGTCATCTGCGCTTTGACCAGACATTCTGCATAAATTACGATCATGTCTTTATCCTCCATTATGTATTCATTCCTGCGACTGTCCGGAACAGGAAAATATTCTTTTTAAATTATACCTTGCTTTTTCCGTAATTTCAATTCTTTCCGTTGGGCTATGTCTCTTTACATGCTTTTTTTTTTACGATATACTTCGGAGAAAGGAGACGTATTATGCAGTTATCAGAAAAAACTTTTCGTGGAGTTGTTTTTACCAGCTCCCAGCTAAAAATTATCGCGCTCATCACCATGTTTATTGACCATTTCGGTCTGGTGATCGTCTATTATGCATTGCTCAGAAGTGCAAATCCTCTGCTTGTGGCTCATCAGGAACTTTTATGGGATGTTTATCATTTAATGCGGGCTATCGGACGAACCGCTTTTCCAATTTTTCTTTTTATTCTTGTGCGCGGCTTTATCTACACCCATGACCGAAAGGCTTATACCAGACGACTGTTTCTTTTTGCCATACTGTCGGAAGTGCCTTTTGATCTATGTGTGGATCAGACAATGTTCAGTGCTGCCCATCAGAATGTGTTATGGACTCTGCTTTTTGGTTTTCTGATGATGTGGGGACTGGATATTCTTTCAAAGCAAAAACTGGCGGAGCCTGTGAAATTCCTGCTGTCTCTGGCTTTGATCGGGGCAGTTGCTCTTCTTTGCTGGAAGCTGAATACGGATTATCGTTATAAGGGAATTTTGATTTTGGCGGTTCTGTATTTTGTCCGGTTTGATAAAAAGCTTACTTTAGTAGCTCTGGTGGTTTGCTTTTTGTGGGAACCTGCGGCGATCTTTGCGGCAATCCCTGTAGCATTTTATAATGGGCAGCGCGGGAATATGCCGAAGCATTTTTTCTACTGGTTTTACCCGGTGCATTTACTGGCGCTGTATCTGCTGCAGTGTGCTATCTTGGTTCTGCTGCGGTGACGGAAGTCATTGAGGGACGAACGGAGAAATGTTCTCATTGCAGATATAAGGTATCCGTTCTGAATAGTTCCGCTTTTATCCTTATCCAGCTTTTATCAGCCAAATAACAGGGAAAGCCGCTGAGACAGACAGGAGTCTGGAGGGTGTATAGTCCTTCAGAAAACGATCAAAGTGCGTCCTTAGCGGAGGCGAAATCCAATGCTTACGCAGACTTATCCTCGAAGGCATTCCTGAGAGGATTAGTCGGAGTTAGCATTTAGTTCGCCGGAGCGTTGCACTGTTTTCTGAAGGACTATACACCCTCCAGACTCCTGTCTGTCTCAGCGGCTTTCCCGTCACTCCAGGTCAAAGCCAGAATTTTAATACTTCTCCACAATATCCGCCATAGACTTCACAATACTGTCCGAAGGAATCACCCCCCGCACACTGGTCAGCGGATACACATTAGAATTTCTGCCGATCACAGTACCCGGATTCAGCACACTGTTGCAGCCCACTTCCACATGATCACCCAGCATAGCACCGAATTTTTTCAGGCCCGTCTCCCATTTCTCAGAAGAGCCTTTCACAACTACCAGCTTCTTATCAGATTTCACATTAGACGTAATAGATCCGGCACCCATATGGGACTTGTAACCTAAAATAGAGTCACCCACATAGTTGTAATGAGGCACCTGCACGTTATTAAACAGGATTACATTTTTCAGCTCTGTAGAATTACCTACAACACAGTGATTTCCCACCAGGGCATTGCCGCGGATGAAAGCTCCGGGACGTACTTCTGTATCTTCCCCAATGATGACCGGGCCCGTGATGGACGCCGTAGACGCGATCTTTGCAGATTTCGCGATCCAGATATTCTCCCCCTTCTTTTCATATACCGCAGGATCCAGCTTCTCGCCCAAAACCGGAATCAGCTCTTTTATTTTCGGAAGCATCTCCCAGGGATAAGTAAGCTCAATGAGAGCCTCCCCTGCCAATGACTGTGTCAGATCGTAAAGATCACTGATTTTTACACTTTCCATGTTATTTCTCCCCTCCGGCCGACTTCTTTACAGAAGTACCAGCCTTCTTTGCCGCCGCAATCGGCGATTTACTGTTTTTGTAAAACTGTGCCGAATAATCAAAATACTGGCGCAGGTTGTACTGATTGCGAAGCTTAAGTACGCCATCTGTACGGCTTTTGATAAAGTTATTGAGTTTCGTCATGTATTCTTCCTGTTTGATCGTTCCTTCTGCCACATACGTCAGGCCCTTTTCCCAGCTGGCAGTCAGCTCAGGGTTTAATAAGGAACGAATAGAGGAAGCTACCACATCATGAATCATCTCCCCTAACAGCGTGGGGGTGATGATCTGGGTCTTTTTGTTTAGATCTATATATTTTATATTCACCAGTTTTTTCAGGATCTCCGCTCTGGTGGCGCTGGTGCCGATGCCGCTGCCTTTAATCTGCTCTCTAAGCTCCTCATCTTCGATCAGTTGGCCGGCATTTTCCATGGCAAGGATCATGGAACCGGAATTGTATCGTTTCGGCGGAGATGTCTCTCCCTCCTTGATCTCATAACCTTTTACAGGCAGTTTACTGCCTTTCCTGAGTCCTTCAAACAATCCGGCATCCAGCTGCGGCTCATCCTGTTTATTCTGTGCTGTTTCTTTCACAGCGATCGCCAGATAGCCTTTATCCACCAGCACACGACTGCCGGCAAAAAAGCGTTCTTTCCCGATGGATGCCGTTACAGAAATCTTTTTATACACTGCCGGTCCGTAAAAAATGCTTAAGAAACGACGCACGATCACCTCATAGACTTTCCTGCTTCTTTCAGAAACACTTCTAAGAGCCGACAGCCCCTGACCTGTAGGAATAATGGCATAATGATCTGTAATCTGCTTATCGTTGGTATATCGTGTCTTTCCAATACCTTTAAAGGAACCGGATGCCAAAATCTCTTCAGCAAATTGCCGGCATGGTTCAAACCGGGTCAGCCCCTGCAAGTTGCGATGGATCTCTTTTGCCACAGCTGAAGAAAGCACACGGGCATCGGTTCGGGGATACGTGACCAGTTTTTTCTCATACAGTTCCTGGACTGTCTTCAGCGTTTCATCAGGACTGATCTTAAACATGCGGGAACAGTCGTTTTGCAGCTCCGCCAGATTGTAGAGAAGGGGCGGATTTTTCTTTTCCTGTTTCTTTTCAAGAGAAATAATCTCGGCAATCTGCGGTTCTATTTTCTGCAGTATACAGATCAGATTCTCAGCTTCTTTTTTCTCTTTAAACCCGTTTTCCTTGTAGAGCGCCGGATGTCCTGCATAAACACTATCCGGTGTCACCCGCCATTCCGCGTCCAGTTTTTTGTCTCCCGGAAGTGCAAGACCTGCCATCACCCGGTAAAAAGGCGTTTTAACAAAGCTTCGGATCTCCCGCTCCCTTTTGACTACCATACCGAGAACACAGGTCATGACCCTTCCCACAGAGATCACCTGGGAGCGTGTCCCCAGATAGGAAGCCACCACATTACCGTAGCGAAGAGTCAAAAGCCGGGAAAAATTGATGCCCATCAGGTAGTCCTCTTTTGCCCTGAGGAAAGCCGCGTCTGAGAGATTATCGTAGGCAGATTCATCTTTTGCCTCCCGGATGCCTCGAAGGATCTCTTCTTCCGTCTGAGAATCAATCCAGACCCGCCGCCGTTCTTTTTTATCCTTAACCCCCGCCATCATTTCCACAAGACGGTAGATATATTCTCCCTCGCGTCCGGAGTCGGTGCAGACATAGATTGTGGCCACGTCCTCACGATTTAGCAGACCGGAAACAATGCGAAACTGTTTTTCCACATCGGGAATCACCTCGTACTTAAACTCTTCCGGTAAAAATGGCAGCGTCTCGAGACTCCAGCGTTTGTATTTTTCATCGTATTTTTCGGGATAGCTCATAGTCACCAGATGACCTACACACCAGGTCACCACAGACTCCTGACTTTCCAGATAGCCATCCCTGCGGCTGAAATTCTGCTTTAGCGCTTTGGCAAACTCCTGTGCCACACTCGGTTTTTCTGCGATAAAAAGTGATTTTGCCATGTATCCTTCTCTTTCTGCTGATGATTCTTTCGTTGAAAAAAGACCTGCCGGCATTCACACGGCAGGCCCTTTTACGTATTTATTTTGCCTGAATATATCCTTTGGCTTTCAGTGTCTCTGCGCACAGTACAGCACCGCCGGCAGCACCGCGAACCGTATTGTGGGACAGACCGATAAATTTCCAGTCATAAACTTTATCCTCACGCAGACGGCCTACGGAAACGCCCATACCGTTCTCGTAATTCACATCCATACTTACCTGAGGACGGTTATCCTCTTCCAGGTACTGGATGAACTGCTTCGGTGCGCTGGGAAGCTCAAGCTCCTGCGGAAGTCCTTTGAAATTAACCAGCTTTTCGATCAGCTGCTCTTTTGTCGGTTTCTTTCTGAATTTAACAAAAACAGCCGCTGTATGGCCATTTAATACCGGTACACGGATGCACTGGCAGGTGATCACCGGAGATGTGGCCGGAACGATCACGCCGTCTTTGATCTCACCCCAGATACGAAGAGGTTCCATTTCGGATTTTTCTTCCTCTCCGCCGATATATGGGATAATATTTCCTACCATTTCCGGCCAGTCCTTGAAGGTCTTTCCGGCGCCGGAAATAGCCTGGTATGTGGTAGCTACTACTTCGTAGGGCTCAAACTCTTTCCATGCTGTCAGTACCGGAGCGTAGCTCTGGATAGAGCAGTTCGGTTTAACAGCTACGAAACCTCTGGTAGTTCCCAAACGTTTCTTCTGGAACTCGATCACATCAAAGTGCTGCGGGTTGATTTCCGGCACTACCATCGGTACATCCGGTGTCCAGCGGTGTGCGCTGTTGTTGGAGACAACCGGAGTCTCTGTTTTAGCGTAAGCTTCCTCGATGGCTTTGATCTCCTCCTTGGACATATCCACTGCGGAAAAGACGAAGTCTACCTCAGCAGCTACATTCTCTACTTCATTTACGTTTTTTACAATAATCTTCTTTACAGCCTCCGGCATGGGAGTATCCATTTTCCATCTGCCGCCAATAGCTTCTTCATATGTCTTACCAGCACTTCTCGGGCTGGCAGCCAGTGTTGTTACTTCAAACCAGGGATGATTTTCCAGAAGAGAGATAAATCTCTGTCCAACCATACCCGTAGCACCCAGTATACCTACACGTAATTTCTCGCTCATTTCCTTATTCTCCTTCACTTAAGTACTTTTTATTATCTTCCACTACCATCTTCATGACTGCGGGACCTGGAGCACCAAGGGTCATTCTCTTCTCCACACAGGTCTTAAGACTGATAGCGTCGTATATATCTTCTTTAAACACAGGGCTGAACTGCTGAAATTCCTCCAGTGACATATCATCCAGCGCTATATTTTTATCGATACAATACAGCACGATCTGTCCGATAATGCCGTGAGCATCTCTGAACGGTACACCGTTTTTCACCAGATAATCCGCAGCGTCGGTAGCGTTGGTAAATCCCTGCTTTGCGCTGTCTTCCATGCGGTCTTTTCTGAACTGCATGGTATCGATCATGCCGGTAAACAGTGCAATGCAGCCTTTTGCCGTATCAATGGCATCAAAGGTCAGCTCTTTATCTTCCTGCATATCCTTATTATAGGCCAGCGGGATACCCTTCATAGTAGTCAAAATTGACATCAAAGCACCATACACACGACCGGTCTTTCCGCGGACAAGTTCGGCGATGTCCGGATTCTTTTTCTGGGGCATAATACTGCTGCCGGTACTGTAGGCATCGTCGATCTCTACAAAGCGATACTCATTAGAGTTCCAGATGATGATTTCCTCGCAGAAGCGGCTCAAATGCATCATCACTGTGGAAAGCGCCGCCAAAAGCTCAATGACATAATCACGGTCAGACACACCATCCATGCTGTTAGCGGTAGCACCGTAAAATCCCATGATATTTGCCGCATACTCACGATCCAGAGGATATGTCGTACCCGCTAAAGCGCCGCTTCCCAGGGGACAATAGTTCATACGCTCAAAAATATCATGCATACGGCTTCTGTCTCTTTTGAACATTTCAAAATATGCGCCGAAATGATGAGCCAGCGTAACCGGCTGTGCTTTCTGCAGATGGGTAAAGCCCGGCATGTATGTTTCCAGGTTTTCCTCCATGATCCGGTTGATCACTATAAGCAGCTTTTTCAGTTCTTCGTCGATCTCGTGGATCTCGTCCCGCACATACAGACGCATATCCAGAGCCACCTGATCGTTTCTGCTGCGCCCGGTATGCAGCTTTTTACCCACATCACCGATACGCTCGATCAGATTGGCCTCCACAAAACTGTGGATATCCTCATACTTTTCGGTAATCTTCAGGGTGCCATTTTCCACATCACGAACAATACTGTCAAGACCACCGATGATCTCCAGCTTTTCTTCCATGGTCAAAATACCCTGCTTTGCCAGCATAGTCACATGAGCTTTGCTGCCGCGAATATCCTGGGCAAAAAATTTCTGGTCAAATCCTATGGACGCATTAAAATTGTAGACCAGCTGATCGGTCTCTTTGGTAAAGCGTCCGCCCCATAACTGTGCCAATTCTCTATTCCTCTTTTCAGTAAAAAGTCCTATACATACTACCATTCTATTGTGCAGATTGCAAGCGTATTTCGCTTATTCCTCTGCGGTTTTTGCGGTATCATCTGCAGGTAATCCGTCCTGTCCTGAACCATTACCTGTCTTTTTTTGCTTTTGGAGTTCTCTTTCCTGCTTAGAATATATACAGCCGCAATAATCCTGACGGTACAGCCCATACTGAGTTGACAGCTCTATAGATCGTTTATAGCCATTTTTCTTCTTGAAATCAGAATGCAGGTAATCCACCTGGTAAATTCCCGCCAGTTCTTCCCCGATCGTATTCAGTTTTTCCGCGTTTTTTAGCGGACTGATGGAAAGTGTAGTCGTAAAATAATCGAATCCATGATCACGGGCTATTCTGGCGGTTTCCTCAAGCCGCAGCCGGTAACAGGCAAAACAGCGCGCACCGCCTTCCGGGATCATCTCCAGTCCCCGGGCCATTTCATAAAACTTCTCAGGTTCATACAAGCCGTCAATGATCTTTATCGGATATACTGCGGGCAGTTCGCTTACCAGCCGATGGAGCTCTTCTACTCTTTTTTCATATTCTGCCGCCGGAGAAATATTTGGATTGTAAAAGAAGATTGTGATTTTAAAATAAGAGGAAAGGTATTCCAGCACATAACTGCTGCAGGGCGCACAGCAGGCATGGAGCAACAGCGTGGGTACTTTGCCTTCCTTTTGTAAATATGCCAGCGTCTGTTCCAGCTCTCGCTGATAATTTCGTTTCTGCATGTTTTTTGCTCCTATGACAATTCTATGGTTTCCTCATATAGTAAATAAAACAGGAATTTCCTCTTTTCCTGCGAAAAATGTAACATGAGGTAACACTATGCAGCCTTTATTATCCTTTTCGGATGTCTGCTATTCCTATCATACACTTAAGGGTGAGATTCCTGCAATCAGAAATATCACCTTTTCCCTGCAAGAAAAAGAATTTCTGGCACTGGTTGGCCCCAGCGGCTGTGGGAAATCCACGTTATTGAATCTGACCGCCGGACTCTTGCAGCCAGACAGCGGCCAGATTCTGTACCAGGGAAAGCCTTTAACCTTATGCAGTTTTTCTACGGGCTACATGCTGCAAAAGGATCATCTTCTAGGATGGCAAACGGTTCTTGACAATATTCTGCTCGGTCCGAAAATCAGAGGTGTTCCCATGGATGCCGCAAAAAAAGAAGCACTGCATATGCTGGAGAAATATCAGCTTAGGAGATATGCCGGTGTTTACCCCGACCAGCTGTCCGGAGGCATGCGACAGCGTGTGGCTCTGATCCGCACAATGATCAATGCTCCCAGTCTTTTACTTCTTGACGAACCTTTTTCCGCTCTGGATTATCAGACACGCCTGGATGTAGGCAATGATATCTGTCAGATCATCCGTCAGGAAAATAAGACTGCCATTCTTGTCACACACGATCTTGCCGAAGCTATCACTCTGGCAGATCATGTTCTGGTTCTGTCCAAAGCGCCATCCCATATCGCCTTTGACTGCCTGCTGAACTTTGCTGCACCTGATCTGACACCGCTGGATAAACGATCACAGCCTGAATTCCAGACGTATTTCAATATTTTATGGAGGCATCTTCATGAAACAGATGGTTGATTTTACAGAAACCTCCCCAAGGCAACAACAATTTCTTCAAAAGTATATCCGACATCGCCGCCATGTGTCTCTGGTGAAATTCCTGATCCTGTTACTTTTTCTGCTGCAGTGGGAAGTGACCACAAGGCTTCATCTGGTCAACAGCTTCATTTTCAGCAGTCCTTCCCGGATTCTTTCCACCTGCCTGTCCATGATCAAAAGCGGTGATCTGATCCGCCATATCGGCATTACCCTGGGAGAGACACTATTCTCTTTTCTTCTTGTGACCGTGTTCAGTATAACCGTGGCACTGCTGCTCTGGTATTTCTCTTTTGTGGCTGATGTGGCAGAACCTTATCTGGTGGTATTAAACAGTCTTCCGAAATCCGCTCTGGCTCCCTTATTCATCGTCTGGTTCGGTACCGGTTTTAACACTATTGTGATTGCCGGCATGTCCGTAGCCATATTTGGCTCCATCATCCAGCTGTATCAGGCATTCTGCCAGACTGACCCGGACCTGTATAAACTGATCTATACACTGGGCGGAAAACGCCGCCATATCTTACGCTATATCCTTCTTCCCGGATCGCGTTCGGTCATTCTTTCAGGCATGAAAGTAAATATCGGTCTCTGCCTTGTGGGTGTAGTCATCGGCGAATTTCTGGCTGCCCGACAGGGTCTGGGCTATCTGATCATTTACGGAAGTCAGGTATTCAAGCTGGATTGGGTACTCATGTCCATCCTGATTCTTTGTCTGATTGCAATGGGGCTTTACCAGATTGTAGAACTGGCAGAAAAAAAATACTCCCGGAATCGATAAACACACTTCTATGCATTCATATTTAAAAATCTTTACTAAAAATGAAGGACTGATCCAATGTTATCTTCTTTTCCTGACATTTGGATCAGTCCCCATTTTTATGCCTTTGTCACTGCATTTTTGATTGGACTCCAGGCAGAGTACACTTTTACGGTTTTTCCATTATATTGCAGACTTTTGTATGTACGAACGCGTACATAGTACCTCTTCTTTGCGGTCAGCTTCTTGATTGTCTGCGCAGTTGTTTTGTTTTTCAAGGTAATTGTCGGTGCATTGGCGCCTTTAAAAGAAGTCTTTGTCGTATACTGGATCTGGTAACCGGTAGTCTGGGTCGTATTCTTGTTCCATTTCAAATACAGACTCTTTTTCTTTCCCGTAACAGATTTTAACGATGTTGTCTTTGGCACGATCTGATAGGTCATCGTCTTCTTGCCGCTGTAGTTGCCTTTTAACGTAACCGTTACCTTGTATATGCCTACATTTTTACATGTTTTCGGGTAGGAAACCGTATAATTCGAAGAGGACAGAGTCTTTCCCGCACTGTCTTTGACCTTAACGGTTGGCTTTCTCGTCTTTCCATTATAGACAAACGATGCGTCTGAAAGAGTAATCGAAGAAACCTTTTTGATCACCTGAGTACTCTGCACACGATTACAAAGAGAGCAAACCTTTTTGACAGTTCCATCAGAAGACAATGTGGCCTTCGTGACAACAGTAGTATATGAATGCTCATGTGTTGCCGAATCCAGGGGAACGATCAGACGTACACCCTGGTATACCGGCCAGAAAGTATCTCTGGAGAGCTCACCTCTGGATTCACTGGCACTCTGATAATTCTTTGGCCTTTCGTAATTATAACAAAAATCATAAGCTGCCTGATAAGCACCTTCTGCTGTATCCGGTGCGGATAAAAGCATATTCAGAAGCTTACCGAATCTGCTCTTCAAATCATATCTTAAAAAATACAGCTGTGCTGCCAGTGTGCGATAATCGTATCCATTATCTTCACAGTATGTAACCAAGCGCTCGTAATTGCCATTATACCACTGGCATATCCCATAACTTAATCCATTGGCGCCCTCTGCCTTTTCGTTGAATCTGCATTCTCTGTATACATTAGCCAGAATTCCGCAGGCTGCCGCACTGTTTAATCCCATCTCTTCTGTAAGAAAACTGTAGATCAGCGGTTCATTTCCATTGTCTGTCACCGTTTTTACTGCAGTTGCTGCTTGTGTCTCTGTTGCGCTTAGTGGCAAATATGCACTAATAACCAGACAAATACATAAAAGCAAAGCAAGTGTTCTCTTTCCCCATCGCATACCTTTCACCTCATTATTTTTTCAGATTTTTACCTTATATAATTAAAAATTATAATATACTTCGGAAATATATGCAATAGTATTTTAACAATTATGTAATAAATAAAGCGAGAAAATTCAACATTTTCCCGCTTTTCTTGCCGTTTCTATAATAACCTCTGGCAACTGTATTAGATTTATATAACTATACCAACACAAAAAAGGCCCGATGGGCCTTTTTTGTATACATTAACTATGTATTATTATGCGTTTTTACGTTTTGCAGCCTCTACTACATGACCAACAAGCACAGATGTGGTAACACTTCCCACGCCGCCCGGTACCGGAGTAATAGCATCTACAATAGGCTCAACGCTTGCGTAATCCACATCACCACACAGTTTACCTTCAGCATTAACATTGATACCTACATCGATAACAATCTGTCCTTCTCTCACGTAGCTTGCATCAACAACACCTGCACGACCTGCAGCAACGATAACGATATCAGCTTCCTTAACTACAGACGGCATGTCCACAGTTCTGGTATGGCATACGGTAACAGTAGCATTTTTCTTGATCAGCATCATAGCTGCCGGTTTACCTACAACAAGGCTTCTGCCCACAACAACTGCTTTTTTACCGGTGCAGTCAACATTGTAATAATCCAGGATCTCCATACAAGCCTGCGGAGTACAGGGCGGAAATCCCTGATTGGTTCCGGCAAATACGCCCACCATAGAACCATCCGTAATACCATCAACGTCTTTCTCCGGATCCAGAGCTTTGATAACAGCTGCCTCATCCAGATGTTTCGGCAACGGACGGAACATCAGCACACCGTGAATAGCGTCATTTTTATTTACCTGATCGATAACTGCCATCAGTTCTTCCTGTGTACAGTCAGCCGGAAGCAGGAATTTCTCATAAGCCACACCCAGCTTTTCACAGCGTTTTACTGCGCCTCTCTCGTAAGAAAGGTCATCTTCTCTCTCGCCTACACGAACAATACCCAGAGTCGGTGTTACACCTTTTTCTTTTAATGCAGCTGCGTCTGCCATAATGCGGTCATTTAATGCAGCAACTACTTCTTTTCCTAAAAACTGTTTTGCCATTTTCTCTCTCCTATTATTTCAGTCTACACATAATATCAAAATAGATGGAATCTGCCAGAGCACTGTATTTAACCAGCATAGCGTCAGCTTTTGCATTCAGAACACCAGCCTGAAGCTGATCCTTCATGGACTTAGTGTTAACATATACGTTAAGGCTGGCACCCTGCAGGGCAGCTTTGCAAACAGTTGCTGCCACACCGGCATCACTTAATACCATTTTGGAACCTTTTTCTGCAAATTCACGGATCATTTCCATGGCTTCGCAGCATTTTTCCATAATTTCCATCGGAACCTGGCATGCTTCCCAGAGAACGTGCTGCATAACATGCTCTTTCTCTGCAATCTGCTCTTCAGTCTCTGTAGGCATACTGTATGCCTTGGCCAAAGGTTTAAAAGCTTCAGCATCACGCTCGATCAATGCAAGGAAATCGTCCTGGATCTTAGTCATCTTACGCATCAGATCTTTAATATCCTCTTCCACATCTGCGTATCTTTTCTTTCCCACGGTCAGGCTTCCTACCATGTTTGCCAGTGCCGCTGCCAGTGCGCCTGCGAGAGCTGCTGCTCCGCCGCCACCCGGTACCGGCTCTTTGGAAGCGAGTACTTCAACGAATTCTCTGCATGATTTGTCTGAAAAACCCATAATGTTCCTCCTCGTATATATACAATTTTGTTATTACTGCTATTCCGGTCTCTCAACCCATTTCTTCATATCTTAACCCAGAATGAATAATCTGTCAATTGTATACGTTTTTTGGGCCATATTCTCAGACTTAGTGTAGGTTTATTCTGTGTGTGTTTCGTACACTTCGTATAAGGGGGAGCGGAGGGAGGAGGTCGTGAGGGGCAGCGGCAGGCGGGCAGAGGTGTGGGGATATATATGAAATTTCAAACAAGCGCAACGTCTTCAGGAGCTAACTGTCAACTCCGACTAGCACGCTCGCATAAGCGAGCTCGCGTGCAAGTCTGCGTAGACAGTGGATCTCCTGAAGACTAAAACCGCGCTTTAATCGTTTGAAATTTCATATATATCCCCACACCTCTGCCCGCCTGCCGCTGCCCCGATCTACTTTTATGAAG
>JAEDOO010000032.1 GCA_016301965.1 Lachnospiraceae bacterium
ATACGTTGATCCGGGCGGCCAGATACTTTTTCGAGAGCAGTGTGAAAGAGATCGGCTCGGGACAGTATTGTATTTTGCATGAATAATAAGGGCAATGGCTGCGGGTATTTTCTGTTAGGGTGATCAAATGTGGGAAGCTTTTCTCAGCAGGAAAGGAACAGCATGCAGCGAAACAAGCATCTGTACCAGAGCCGTCATGCAGGGAAGCAGAGCCAGCAGTGCGCCGCGGGTGCCAAAGAACTGACAGGCAAACCAGGAAAAAGCCACACCGATATGGAACATCAACAGTACTTTGCCGTACATACAGGCTTTGGCGAGCATTTTCGGATCGCGGTCACAGGCATAAGCGGTAAAAGCGGTTACGCATTGCCGAAGATTGTTGGTGGAAAAAATTGTGGCGGATACATATCCCTCTGAAGTGGGGAAAGAACACCACTGGTAGGCCATGGCAAAAAAGATAGGATACATGGCCACAAAATGATCCAGCGTATCGGGCATAAAGGCAAGAGAGATCAGCGCCAGCACATCGATGGCAATGCTTGCCAGCTGATTGTTCCATTTGAGGATACGGGGAACCATCACCGTCAGGGCCAGTGCCAGTATATAGATGCCAAGAGCACCTGCACGGGCCAGAGCTTCCGCACTGGAACGTCCCACCAGGATCAGTGCCAGAGAAATCAGATTGGAAGTCTGGGCGGAAGCCAACAGATCCATATGATTGATTACAGCAAACCCTCCGAAAAAACCTCCGATCAGAGCCATGTTCAGATGTATATGTCGTTCTGCTTTTTTGTTCATTTGCCTAATTCCTCGAAAAAAAATTGTTGATTATTTTGCTGGTGACATTATACGTCTGCCTTTTTTTACTGTAAATGGAAAAAGTGACGAAATGGAGAGCAGGAAAAAGGTTGGTATCCGTGGAATCTGCAAATACAGGAACGTACGCGGTTAAAAGAAATGTATGGAAAATAGGGGAGTGAAGTTGTATTGCGATACTTTTATTCCCAATGATAAAAAACAGGTGCCTGATCCATCCAAGGGTGTATATTCTTTCCGCAAACGATCAAAGCGCGTTCTTAGCGGAGACGAAATCCAATGCCTACTAAGACTTATCCTCGAAGGCATTCCTGAGAGGATTAGTCGCAGTTGGCATTTAGTTCGTCGGAGCGTTGCGCTTGTTTGCGGAAAGAATATACACCCTTGGATGGGTCAGGCACCGTCCGTCAGATCAGAAACCGTCCGTCAATCAAAAAGTAGGATTTATTTGGAAGCCTCTTCCACCATCATCTTCTTCTCAACAAAAAGATTAACTTCCTTCACAAACTCATTCGGATCAAACCCATGAACCATGGCAGCCTCCTCAATAGACTCCATCTGAGAAGCCGGGCATCCAATACAGTGCATACCCATACCCATGAGTACACCAGCCATATCCGGTTCCTGAGCCAGAATATCACCGATGATCATGTCGAGAGAAATTTTCATCATAACCGTAACATCCTTTCTAAACTTATTTTGTGTCTTCCAGCGCTTTTTCCAGCTGCTCGATGACAATCTTCAATGCCTTAATGCGGGCATAGCGCTTGTCCGTGGATTCCAGAATATACCACGGTGCATAGGTGGTGCTGGTCTTATGCAGCATCTCATCCACAGCGCCCTCGTAGAGATCCCATTTTTCACGGTTTCTCCAGTCCTCGTCGGTGATTTTCCACTGTTTACCGGGCGTATTCTGACGTTCCGTAAAACGGGCCAACTGCGTATCCTTATCGATCTGTACCCAGAATTTAATGACCACAGCGCCCCAGTCAGCCAGTTCCTTTTCGAACTCGTTGATCTCATTATAAGCGCGCTGCCAGTCGTTTTCAGAACAGAAACCTTCCAGGCGTTCAACCATGACACGACCGTACCAGCTGCGGTCAAAAATAGCGATATGGCCGGTTTTTGGAAGTTTTGTCCAGAAGCGCCACAGGAAATGCCGGTCCTTTTCGAAGGGTTTGGGACTGGCAATGGGAATCACTTCATAGCCCCGGGGATCCAGGGCAGCCGTAAGTCGTTTGATATTACCGCCCTTACCGGCAGCGTCCCAGCCTTCGTAGACGATCACTACGGGGATTTTCTTTTTATACAGCTGATTGTGCAGATGACTTAAACGATTCTGCAAATTTTTCAGCTGTACTCTATATTCGTCTTCCTCTATCGTTTTGTCAAGCGGAATTTCGGCGAGCTTTGGCATATCCAGAAGAGGAAAGACGTTCTGCAGCAAAGGTACACTTAAAACATGATTTTTTAAAGCGACATCAATACCACTGGTCAGGTTTTCCATAATCTGCAGCTCTGCCCATTTACGGGATGCGGCGTCGATGACGTACCAGGGGGCCGAAGCGCTGGAGGTGTCTTCCAGGAACTGATCGTAGACCTGGCTGCAGTTTTCATAATGTTTGTTTTCCCAGCGGTCAAAGTCACTGACCCTCCAGGAGGTGGAGGCTTCTTCACGCAAAAGAGCCAGTCGTTTTTTTTGTTCCTTTTTTTCAATATGGAAAAAGAATTTAAGCACCAGATAACCATTGGCAGTTAATGTGCTTTCAAAACGCCGGATGCTGCCGATGCGGTTTTTGTATTCTGCGGCATCTATGTTTCCTTTCAGGACATCCCGGGTCACATCGGCCATCCATCCGCCATCCAGAAACAGGAAAGAACCGGCTTCCGGAATCCGGGAGAAATAGCGGTACAAGAAAGGTCTTCTGGTTTCTTCTGCGGTGGGAGCTGTCAGCGTATTGACAGAAAAGAAACGGGGATCCAGAGTTTTGATGACTTTACTGATCATGCTGCCTTTACCGGCAGCACCCCAGCCTTCAAATAGCACAATGACCGGCAGCTTGTTTTCTTTGAGAAGAAGCTGCTGGTTTGCCAGCTTTTCGTGGGCGTGTTCCAATCGTTCTTTGATTTCTTCTGCCGGTGGTTTGGGCAGTGCCTTTGCCTGATCAAGCATAATGATACCTCCTTATATATTCACGGATACAGCGGTGACAAACTGTAATGTTCATAATATCAGTATACCATGTTCTGGGAAAAAATATGGCGAAACTGCAGCTGTTTTTCCGGCAAAAATGCCTAAAACCCAGGAGCAGTGCCCAGGAAAATCCGGTTGAGTTTACTCTCTGAATGGATTATACTAAGAACGAATATGCAAAAATGCAGGAGGAGAGACATTGGCATCTTATCAGAGTTTTGCGCAGGTGTATGACCTGTTCATGGATAATATTGACTATGACAGCTGGAGTATATATCTGATCGGGCTTTTGCAGGAATACGGCATCCGTGACGGCCTGGTGCTGGAGCTGGGCTGCGGGACAGGCAGTATGACAGAGAGACTGGCGAAGGCGGGTTACGATATGATAGGTTCAGATCTGTCTATGGATATGCTGGATATTGCCATGGAAAAAAGGGAAAGATCCGGTCTGGATATTTTGTATCTTTTACAGGATATGCGGGAATTTGAATTATATGGTACCGTTCGGGCGATTGTCAGTGTCTGCGATTCCGTCAACTATATCCTGGAAGAAGAGGAGCTTTTGCAGGTGTTTCGCCTGGTAAATAATTATCTGGATCCCGGCGGGATGTTCATTTTTGATCTTAACACCACGAAGAAGTATCGGGATATGGGTGAGACAACGATTGCGGAAAACCGGGATGAAGCCAGCTTTATCTGGGAAAATTATTTTGATGAAGAGGAAAAGATCAATGAATATGATCTGACTCTGTTTATCCGGGATGAGGAGGATGGCCGCTTTGATCGCTTTGAAGAGTTTCATGAACAGCGTGCTTATTCTCTGTCAGAGATCGAACAACTACTCCGGGAAAGCGGCATGGAGTTTGTAGCTATGTATGATGCGTTTACCCATACACCAGCCACCGAGGAGTGCGAAAGAGTTTACGTGATTGCCAGGGAACAGGGAAAATAGAGAATACGAGGTGATACTTATGGAGAATAAAGATTATATTGTTCGTGCCACAGCAGCAGGAGGACAGATCCGCGCTTTTGCGGCCACGACAAGAGAAACGGTAGAATATGCCAGAAAGGCTCATAATACAAGTCCTGTGGCCACAGCAGCCCTGGGTCGTCTTCTGACCGGCGGTTTGATGATGGGTGTGATGATGAAGGGGGATAACGATATTTTGACGCTGCAGATTCAGGGCAGCGGCCCCATCCACGGCATTACGGTGACGGCGGATTCTCATGGTCATGTCAAAGGCTATGTGGGTAATCCCGAGGTGCTGATTCATGCCAACGATAAAGGCAAACTGGATGTGGCAGGAGCCATTGGCCCCGGATTTTTGAATGTGATCATGGATATGGGACTGAAGGAGCCCTACAATGGACAGGTCATGCTGCAGACCAGCGAGATCGCTGAGGATCTGACGTACTATTTTGCTACCAGCCAGCAGGTGCCCTCTGCTGTGGGACTCGGTGTGCTGATGGAGCATGACAATACGGTAAAACAGGCCGGTGGATTTATTGTGCAGCTGATGCCCTTTGCCGAAGAAAAGACAATAGCGCAGCTGGAGAAAAATATTGCGAAAGTAAATTCTGTGACGGAGCTTCTGGAGCAGGGATATACACCGGAGACTATGCTGGCTTATCTTCTGGAAGATATGGAGATGACCATCAACGATACGATCGAAGCTTCTTTTGCCTGCAACTGCAGTAAGGAGCGGGTATCGAGAGCGCTGATCAGCGTGGGTAAAAAGGAATTAAAGAACATGATCGACGACGGAAAACAGGTGGAACTGAACTGCCATTTCTGCAATACGAACTACACGTTTTCCGTGGAGGAGATCAAAGAACTGTACAGGCAGTGTACCAGATAGGAGACAGGTATGAAAGATGGATTTATCCGGGTCGCGGCAGCGATTCCGAAGATCAGTGTGGCTGACCCCAGGGCAAACAGAAAGGCCATACTGGAAAAAATACGGGAAATGCAGGCGCTTAGGGCGAAGATCATGGTGCTTCCGGAATTGTGTCTGACGGGCTACACCTGTCAGGATCTGTTCTGGCAGAGTGCTCTTTTGGCTTCGGCGAGACAAGAACTTGTGATGCTGGCAGAGGAGACAGCTGAGGTGGATGCCCTGATTTTTGTAGGGCTTCCGCTGGAAGTATATGGAAAACTGTTTAATGTGGCGGCTGTTTTGCATCGGGGAAATATCCTTGGCCTGGTACCGAAGACACATATCCCCACCTATGCAGAGTTTTATGAGGGCCGTCATTTTACCGCCGGGCCGAAGGAAGTGACCCAGATACGTCTGGGAGAAAAAATGGTACCCTTTGGCAGCCGACAGCTGTTTGTGTGTGATACCATGCCGGAGTTGAAAGTGGCGGCGGAAATTTGTGAGGATCTTTGGGTACCCTGTCCCCCGTCTATCAGTCATGCTATGGCGGGAGCCACGGTGATCGTGAATCTGTCCGCTTCTGATGAGATGACAGGTAAGGACAGCTATCGCCGGACTCTGGTATCTTCTCAGTCTGCCAGTCTGATCTGCGGCTATGTGTATGCCACAGCGGGTGAGGGAGAATCCTCCACAGATCTGGTATTTGGCGGACAGAGCCTGATTGCAGAAAACGGCTCTCTTCTGGCCGAAGCAAAACGATTTAAAAATCAGACGATCTGTTCGGAACTGGACGTTTTCCGTCTTCTGGGAGAGAGAAGGAAGATGACGACCTACCCGGTACAGAATATGGAAGGATACCATGTGACAGAATTTTCTCTGGAAAAAGAAACAACACCGCTCAGTCGCCGCTTTGCCCCTCAGCCTTTTGTCCCCGGTGTCAAGGCAGACAGGGATAAACGCTGCAATGAGATCTTAAATATTCAGGCTATGGGATTGAAGAAACGTCTGGAACATACCCATTGTCAGAGTGCTGTGATCGGTATTTCCGGCGGCCTGGATTCCACACTGGCTCTGCTGGTGACAGCCCGTGCCTTTGATTTGCTGGGAATGGACAGAAGTAAAATCACCTGTGTGACTATGCCCTGTTTCGGTACCACAGACAGAACGTATAACAATGCCTGCACGTTGACCAGACAACTGGGTGCTACGCTGAAGGAAGTGGATATCAAAGAAGCTGTAACCATTCATTTAAGAGATATCGGTCATGATATCAATGTACATGATGTGACTTACGAGAACGCGCAGGCCAGAGAAAGAACGCAGATTCTGATGAATGTGGCAAACCAGGCAGGCGGTATGGTGATCGGTACCGGAGATCTTTCTGAGCTGGCGCTGGGGTGGGCTACCTATAATGGTGACCATATGTCCATGTACGGGGTGAATGCGTCTGTTCCGAAGACACTGGTGCGTCATCTGGTACGTTATTTTGCGGATACATGTGAAGATGAAAAGCTTAGCGAAATTCTTGTGGATGTACTGGATACCCCGGTGAGTCCGGAGCTTCTGCCGCCAAAGGATGGTGTGATCTCCCAGAAAACGGAAGATCTGGTGGGACCATATGAACTGCATGACTTTTTCCTGTATTATATGCTGCGTCTTGGATTTCCGCCGGCTAAGATCTATCGCCTGGCGCTGGCTTCTTTTGAGGGAGTGTATGATAAAGAGGTGGTTCTGAAATGGCTGAAGACCTTTTATCGAAGATTTTTTATGCAGCAGTTTAAGAGATCCTGTCTGCCGGACGGACCGAAAGTCGGCAGTGTGGCTGTATCTCCCAGGGGCGACTGGCGTATGCCGAGTGATGCCTCTGCGGCGGTCTGGATGGAAGAAATCGAGAAACTGGCATAAGACAGCATACAGCCCCCAAACGGGACGGGAAAAGAGACCGTACGTTTGTGGGGCTGTTTTTGCCGTTATGGTTTTGCTTTGGCCAGAGCACTGTTGATGGCATTGAGAAGGAGGGCGGATGTATAGCGGCTGTCTTCCCGGCAGGTCAGATGTTCGGTGGACTGGCTGTCCAGAATCTGCGCGGACAGATCCTCCAGCGAGGATTCCACCAGAGGATACATGGTCTGGACCGTTTCGCTTAAGTTTACCAGTTCAATGCTGTTGATGTGATCATCGTCTACACGCACCTGTACATCGAAGGAGGAATCGTTCAATGACACAGTGGCAGAGTAGACTCCGGGGATATATACGGCATCAGAGGAAGTTGCTTTATCTGTAGTGCCCTGATCCACCTGCCTGGAGCGAAACATGATGAACAGCAGTACGAGCATGACTACGGCAAAGGCGGCGAAAATCAGAGTATATATGATTTCTTTCATATGTAGAACCACGATTCTGGTACGGGAACCCATCAGGACAGCTCCTTTCCTTACTTTCTATATCCTATGTCAGACAGGGGAAATTATGATTGTTCGGGAAAATAAAGCATGGTACACTTAAGTACAAAAAGGAATGCTCCGAAAAACGGCGGCAGGAGGAATGATCATGGCATTACAGCTGATTCTGGGAAGTGCCGGCAGCGGCAAATCCCATTTTATTTATGAAAAAATAATCCGGGAATCCCTGGAGAGGCCGAAAGAGAATTTCCTTATTCTGGTGCCGGATCAGTTTACCATGCAGACGCAGATTGAGATGGCTTCCCGACATCCGAAAAAAGGGCTCTTAAATATCGATGTGTCCAGCTTTACCCGTCTGGCTCACCGGCTGTTTATGGAGACAGGTTATCAGGTCCCGCCGGTGCTGGAGGATATGGGAAAAACCATGGTCTTAAAGCGGGTGGCCCAGAAAAAAAAGGATGAACTGCATGTGCTGGGGCGAAAAATGCAGCGCCCGGGGTATATCCGGGAGGCTAAGTCCATGATCTCTGAGTTCATGCAGTATGATGTCTCTCCAGAAAATCTGGAAAATATCGGACAGCGTCTTACCGGAAATATATTTCTTCGGGAAAAAATGAAGGATATGGAAATTTTGTACCGGGGCTTCGAGGAGTTTCTTTCGGATCATTATGTGACTTCTGAGGAAATCCTGGATCTTTTATGCCGGGTCATTCCCCAGGCTTCAAGTATGAAGGGGACTACAGTGGTGCTGGATGGCTTTACCGGATTTACCCCTATACAGAATCGATTGATCGGTGCATTGTTACGGAATTGTCCCCGGGTATATATTACACTGACTCTGGACGATGGGGAGGATCCTTTTGGGAAATGCAGTATGCACCGTCTGTCATACATGACTAAAAAGACTATACGTTCTCTGTGTCGTCTGGCCCGGGAAGAGAAGGTTGTTGTGGAGGAGCCGGTAAGGATCCCGGATTCGGATCGGGACCGATACAGCGACAGGGAAGATCTCCGGTTTTTAAAAAAACATCTGTTCCGTTTTGAACGGGAAGTATTTGCGGATGAGCCAAAACATATACAGGGGTTTGCCTGTGATACTCCGGCGATGGAGATGGAGGAGGTCAGCCGACGCATCTGCCGTCTTGTTCGGGAAAGGGGATACCGCTATAGAGATATCGCAGTGATCACCGGGGATCTGGAGACCTATGGCTGGGAGGCCAGGCGGGCCTTTGAAAAGGCAGGCATTCCCTGCTTTCTGGACAGCCGCCGTACGGTACTTTCCAATCCTCTGGCCGAAGGTATCCGGGCACTGCTGGATATAGAAAGCAGCAGTTTTTCCTACGAAAGTGTATTTCGTTATCTGAGAAGCGGTCTCTCTGATTTGACATCGGCTGAGATCGATGAGCTGGAAAATTACTGTCTGGCACTGGGAATCAGAGGAAGAAAAAACTGGGAAAATCGATTTTTTGCTCACAGCCAGCATATGGATCCTGCCCGAGTCCCTGCGATGGAAGCGCTGCGGCTTCGCATCATGGAAAAACTTGGGCCTTTTACAGAAGCTATGCATGCAAAAGACAGAACTGTGGGCAGCAGCTGCAGAGCTTTGTATGACATACTGGTATCGCTCCATGCGCAGCAGCAGCTGGAAGGAAAACGGCAGCAGTTTGAACAGCAGGGAGAGCTTGCACTGGCCAGAGAATATGCCCAGATGTATCGCAGCGTGATGGATCTGATGGATAAGATGGTGGAAATCCTGGGAGATGAACCCATCTCTCTTCGGGATTTTGCGCAGTTGATGGATGAGGGACTGTCGGAGCTTCGTATCGGTATTATTCCGCCCACCGCGGATCAGGTGCTGGTGGGTGATGTGGAGCGTACCCGCGTGAAGGCGGTGAAGGCGTTGTTTTTTGTAGGAGTCAATGATCAGGTTATTCCCGGCAGTGCAACGGTAGGCGGCCTTTTGTCGGAGGCAGACAGAGATGTGCTGGCTTCGCTGGATATGGAGCTGGCACCGTCACCTAGGGAAGCTATGTTTATCCAGAAATTTTATCTGTATCTGCATCTGACAAAGCCTTCGGAAATGCTGACGGTATCCTATGCGGTAAGCAGCGCCAAAGGAGAACAGACGGGACCGGCATATCTGTTTGGAACATTGATGAGACTTTTTCCCGGACTCCATGTATCTCATATCGGAGCTTTACAGAAGATCAATGAAATGGAAAACCGGGCAGATGCCCAAAGCCTGCTGGTGGAATACCTGAAAGAACTTTCGCCGGAACGGTTTACGAAGGAGAAAAAGGAACTTTTGGTTTGGTTTCTGGGACAGCCGGAAGGAAAAAGACAGCTTGATCGTCTGGTAAAAGCAGGCCTGTCTTCGGAGCATCCCGATGTGATCAGCCAGGCAGCGGCCCGGGCACTGTACGGCGATCAGCTGATGAACAGTGTATCCAGGATCGAGCGCTATGCGGCCTGCGCCTATGCACATTTTCTGCAGTATGGCCTGCGGTTGAAGGAGAGGGAGGAGTATACCTTCCGGACGCTGGATCTGGGCATCATTCTGCATGCCTGTGTGGAAACTTTCGGCAATCTTGCCAGAGAATCGGGATATACTTTATGTACTGTACCGGAAGAAAAGGAGGACGAACTGATCCGTATTTGTCTGGAGCGGGTGATGGAGACGTATGGAAATCAGATCCTTCTGAGTACGGCAAGAAATCGCTATATGGCAAAGCGGGTGGAGAAGCTTCTTCGGCGCAGCATATGGGCGATTAAAGAGGAGTTAAAGGACAGTGATTTTGAACCGGCGGGATTTGAAGTGAGTTTTGACAGTGGAAGTTTCCTGGACAGTATGTGTCTGCCGTTGTCGGAGGATGATCGTATGTATCTGATGGGAAAGATCGACCGTATCGATCTGTACCGTGAAAATGGTCGTATTCTGGTGCGTATCGTGGATTATAAGTCCGGAAGCAAAAGTTTTGATCTGGAAGAGTTCTATTATGGACTGCAGCTGCAGTTGATCCTGTATCTGAAAGCGGCTATGGAGATGCAGCAAAAAGAGCATCCGGACATGACCGTAGAACCGGCAGCCATGCTGTACTATCAGATGAAGGATCCTCTGATTGAGAAAAATGAGGAAAAGGATATAGAAAAGGAACGTCTGAAGGAGCTGAAGATGAATGGCCTTGTTTCAGCACAAGAGCAGATTTATCTTCATCTGGACAGAAATCTGGAACCGGGATGCCGGTCCCGAATGCTTCCACTGGAACGAAAAAAAGATGGAGCCTTAAGCGCCCGATCTTCGGCTGCAGATGCTCAGCAGTTTGCGGCACTGACGGAGTATGCAGCTAAAAAGGCTGTGCAGATCGGCCGGGAGATCCTGCAGGGGCGAGCAGAAAAAAATCCCTATCAGAGAGGGGAACAGACAGCCTGTGATTTTTGTGCCTACGGCGAGGTGTGCGGCTTTGATACACGGCTGAAAAGCTGCAGTGTGCGTCAGCTTAAAAAGCAGAGTAAGGACTGGCTGTGGCAGGAAATCCTGGATGGAAGAGTGTATGATGGAAAGTAAAGGTTTGAGATAAAGGGGCAGAGCAAATGGCAGTACAATGGACAGAAGAACAGCAGAAGGTCATTGATCTACGAGAGAGAAATATTCTCGTGAGTGCGGCGGCCGGATCGGGAAAAACCGCCGTTCTGGTAGAACGTATCCTGCAGCTGATCAGTGAGGGGGAACATCCTCTGGATGTGGATCAGCTGCTGGTGGTGACGTTCACCAGAGCTGCAGCTGCCCAGATGAAAGAGAGACTGAACAGGGCACTTCTGGAAAAGCTGGAGAAAGATCCGGACAATGAGCATCTTCAGCGGCAGACTACACTGATTCATCATGCACAGATCACCACCATTGATGGCTTTTGTTCATATGTGATCCGCAATTATTTTCAGAAGATTGATCTGGATCCCGGTTTTCGCATTACGGATGAGGGAGAACAGAAGCTTATGATGCAGGATGTGCTGGCACAAGTGCTGGAAGAAGAGTATGATAAAAAAACTCCTGAATTTATACAGCTGGCTGAATCGCTGGACAGCGGACGCAGTGATGATCGTCTGGAGGATACGGTGCTTAAGCTGTATTCTCTTTCACAGAGTCATCCCTGGCCTGAGGTGTGGCTGCAGGATTGTCTGAAACCTTACGAAGTGAACACTGTGGAGGAGCTTCTGACAGCAGAATGGATTGGGCAGGTCAAACTGCGGACAAAGGAGCTTTTGAAAGAGGCTCTTTCCATCAATGAAAGAGCCAGAGAGATATCCATGGCAGAGGGGGGACCTTCTCAGTATCTGGAAGCACTGGAGGCGGATCGGGAATTTCTGGAGGAAGCTGTGGCCCTGGAGGGATATGATCATTTACAGTTACTTCTGAAAGGATGGAAGCCGAAAGCACTTTCCAGAAAGAGCGTTCCCGGTATGCTGGAGGAAAAAAAGCTCAAAGTGCAGGAACTCAGAAGCCAGGAAAAGGAGCTGATACAGGAAAAAATCGCGGCAGCTTTTTATCGGGATACGCCGGAAGAAATACTGAAAAAGCTTAAGATGGCAAAGCCGGCTGTACAGGGACTGGTTACTCTGACAGAACAGTTTTCCAGGCGTTTTTTTATGGCAAAACAGGAAAAAAATCTTCTGGATTTTTCTGATGTGGAACATTTGGCCTTGCAGGCGCTGATCCATCGGGAGGAAAACGGCAGTGAAGAACGTACAGATGCGGCCCGGGAACTGTCAGGTCAGTATGCGCAGATCATGATCGATGAGTACCAGGATTCAAACCTGGTGCAGGAAAAAATTCTGACAGCGGTGAGCCGGGAGAGTCAGGGAATTCACAACCTGTTTATGGTGGGCGATGTAAAGCAGAGTATCTACAAATTCCGTCTGGCTCGTCCGGAACTGTTTATGGAAAAATACGACAATTATACATTGGAGGATGGCGACTGTCAGCGTGTGGATCTGCACAGAAATTTTCGAAGCCGGACACAGGTGATAGAAAGTGTAAACCGAATTTTTTCCCGGATCATGACGAAATCTCTGGGGGGAATCAGTTACGATCCGTCTGTGTATCTGTATCCCGGTGCAAAATGGAAAGATGCATCGGCACATGATTACGGCACAGAGATTTTGCTGGTCGAAAAGGACACGCCGGAGGCAAAGGAGACTGCTTCCGCCAGAGAACTGGAGGCCATTTTGGCAGCGGACCGTATCCGGAAAATGGTGGGAAAAGAGACGATTCTTGACCGCAAAACGGGAGAAAAAAGAACGGTGCGTTATGGGGATATCGTGATTTTGCTCAGAAGCCTTAAGGGATGGTCGGATGTGTTTGCCCAGGTGTTGAAATCCAGAGGGATATCCTCCCGCAGTGTATCCAGGGTGGGATATTTTAGTGCGCCGGAGGTAATGACGGTACTATCCTTTTTGCGCATTCTGGACAACCCCCGTCAGGAAATTTCCATGGCATCCGTATTGACCAGCCCCATTGTGGGACTGGATGCTGACGAGCTGGCCCGAATCAAAAACTGCGCACCGAAAGAACCACTGTATGTGTGTGCCGGGAAGTATCCGGACAGCCCGGGCTGTGAGACGGTTCTGGCAGAAAAACTCAGAACATTCTGGATAGTATACGAAAACTTAAGAGGAAAAATCTCGTATATGACCGTGAGAGAACTGCTGACTTGTCTGTATGAAGAAACCGGATACCTGGATATGGTTACGACCATGCCCGCAGGCGAGCAGCGAAGAGCAAATCTTTTGATGCTGGTCGAGAAAGCGGCAGAATATGAAAAGACCAGCTACAGCGGCCTGTTCCATTTTGTACGTTACATTGACAGTCTGAAAAAGTACGAAGTGGACTTTGGTGAAGCCCAGAGTGGCGGAGAAGACGCAGATATGGTGCGCGTCATGAGTATCCATAACAGCAAAGGTCTGGAGTTTCCGGTGGTGATCGTGGCAGGTATGGGAAAGAACTTTAATCTGACAGATACCCGTGAGATGGTAGCTTTGCATCCGGATCTGGGGATCGGCATGCCCTGTATTGATACACAGCTGAGGACCCGTGAAGAAACGCTGTATCACCGGGTGATTCAGAATGTGCTGAGGGAAGAGACTCTTGGAGAGGAACTGCGTATTCTGTATGTAGCCATGACACGGGCGGAGCAGAAACTGATCCTGACAGGAACATTATCACAGGCAGACAAAAAGGTTACAGCGGCTATGGAGGCGGCAGGAGAAAGGACGCTTGGTTATGGAAAGCTCCTCTTTGCTTCTTCCTGTCTGGACTGGATCCTTCCGGCATTGGGCGGAAGCCACGCGATGGGAGAATTGGCCCGACAGAGGGAATTACCTGTGCGCACTGTGGAAACAGAGAATTCATTGCCGGAAGGGGAGCTGACTCTTCGTCTGTTATCTGTGGAGGAACTGGTGGAAGATGAGCTGATGCAGCAGATGCGTACACTGGCAGCAGCAGATATAATTGAAGCAGTGGATGCAGATAAGGTGTATGATGAGAATGTCAGAGAAACTATCTCAAAAAAACTGAATTACGTGTATCCCCATCAGAATTTGCAGGATATGCCCGCTAAGCTCAGCGTATCGGAACTGAAGCTGAAGGCATATGAGGAGGAACAGGGCCACAGCCTCTTTGAAGAACCGGAGGTGATTCCGTATATACCGGCATTTATGCAGGGCAGTAAACAGTCTGTTTCCACCGGGGCTTTGCGCGGAACTGCGTATCACCGGATGATGGAGTGCCTCGATTACCAGGACTGTGCAGAGGGAGTTCCTCTGTCTAAACAGATCAGCCGGCTGACAGACCAGGGTATGCTGCGCCAGGAGGATGCAGATATGCTGCGGGTGGAGGATTTTGAGAAATTTCTTCAAAGTCCTCTGGGAAAAAGAATGCAGAGGGCACAGCTTTTGGGCAGACTTTACCGGGAGCGGCAATTTTTCCTGACCGTGGATGCCGGGGAAGCAGATACACGATGGAAGGACAGCGGGGAAACCATTTTGGTGCAGGGAATCATAGACGCGTATTTTGAGACAGATGAGGGACTGGTGCTGGTGGACTACAAGACAGATAAAGTGGAAAATCCGGATGGAAGTGATCTGATAGCAAAATACCGGGTACAGCTGGACTATTATGCAGAAGCTCTGACTCGTCTGACAGGACAGCCTGTGGCAGAAAAGCTGATCTATTCCTTTGCGCTGCAAAAAGAATTAAAACTATAAAATCGAGTTCCGGGAAAGAGAAAAAACCGGAAAACGAAATAGACGAAAAATAAAAAAGGAAGTATACTGTAAGCCATAACAGAAAAGTATACGATTACAGATAGAAAAACTATGATTACACTGAAAGAAATAGCGCAGATGGCCGGAGTATCCCGGGGAACCGTGGATCGGGTGCTGAATCATCGGGGTGGTGTCAGCGAGGAAACCGCCCGAAAGATACAGGCAATTGTGGACTCTGTCGGCTATGTGCCAAACAGCATCGGCCGGACTCTTGCCATCAGCCGAAAAAATATAAAACTTGGTTATCTGATTTTCCAGGGAACAACAGCTAATCCCTTTTTTACGGAAGTATTACAGGGCGTGGAGGAAAAAGAAGCAGAACTTAAAAACTTTGGCGTTACGGTATTGAAAGCTTCCAGCAGTATTGAGGATGAGACGGGTGAAGGACAGATCGAGCTGATCGATCAGCTCGTAGAGGAAGGCATTCAGGGATTGGCCATCACGCCTTTCAATCATCCAGCGGTGGCACGGAAGTTGAAATCTCTGGCAGATAAAGGAATTCCTGTGGTCACGGTAAATTCGGATCTGGAGGATTCCGGCCGGCTGTGCTATGTGGGCAGCGATTACCGTAAAGCCGGTGAGACGGCAGGCGGTCTGATGGGACTTTTCCATCCTCATGGGGGAACAGTGGGAATCATCAGTGGTTCTCCTCTGGTGGTATGTCATACGGAGCGTGAGCTGGGATTTCAAAATATTCTGGAAAGCAGGTATCCTAAGGTACAGATCAGAGCTTCTGCCATTAATCAGGATGATGATTTTATCAGTTATGATGTGACGGGGCAGATGCTGAAGATGTATCCGGAGCTTACGGGACTCTATATTGTGGCCGGCGGCGTGTACGGTGCCTGTCGGGCTTTAGAAGCTGCCGGATGTCAGGATCGTGTGGTAGTGATCAGCCATGATGAGGCAAAAACGACGCTGGAGATGCTGAAAAAAGGTGTTTTGAATGCCACGATCGGGCAGGAGGCGGTGCGTCAGGGCAGTGAACCTTTGCAGATTTTGTATGATTATCTGACGGGGGGGAGTGTGCCGGAGCGGGAGATGATCTATACGCGGCTGGATATCTGTATACGGGAGAATATGTGAGGAATTTTTGAGAGAGG
>JAEDOO010000175.1 GCA_016301965.1 Lachnospiraceae bacterium
TATGAGGATACACCGGCTTATGCCAATTTCCCCAGTGCCCAGAGAAATTCCGAGTACAGGGAGAGTCTGTACATCGGCTACCGTTACTATGATACCGCCGGTGTGCCGGTAAAATATCCCTTCGGCTACGGCCTTTCCTATACCACCTTCGTCTACAGCGATATTGCGGCGGACGAAAACGGCGTTACCTTTACTCTGGAAAATACCGGTGATTATGACGGCGCTGAGGCAGTGCAGATGTATGTAGGACTGTCAGATGCCAAAGTATTCCGCCCGAAAAAAGAGCTGAAAGGCTTTGCCAAGGTATTCTTAAAAGCCGGAGAAAAGAAGACCGTACATATCGCGTTTGATGATAAGACCTTCCGTTACTGGAACGTAAAAACCGACCGCTGGGAGGAAGAAGGCGGCAGCTACACCATCATGATCGGTGCCAGCTCGGCAGACATCCGTCTTACGGCTGCCGTAGAGAGAACCGGTACACAGGCTGAACTTCCCTATGTGAAGGAAGAGATGCCTTCCTACTATTCCGGTCAGGTACAGAAAGTGGGCGACGCGGAGTTTACAAAGCTTCTCGGCCATGAGATCCCTGCGGACACCTGGTCCGGTGAGCTTGGCATGAACGATGCCATCTGCCAGATGTATTACGCCAAGAGCGGTCTGGCCAGACTGATTTATAAGATCCTGACCCGTATCAAGAAAAAGAGCGAGGAGAAGGGCAAACCGGATCTGAATGTACTCTTTATCTACAACATGCCTTTCAGAGGCATCGCCAAGATGACCGGCGGTGCTGTAAGCATGGATATGGTGCATGGCATGGTGACAGCCGTCAATGGACATGTATTTAAAGGGTTAAGACAGATTATCGGCGGATTCTTCAGAAATTCAAAAGCCAATAAAGCCTATGAGGAAAAATTAGTGTCCGGAGTAATCGACAGCGCTAAATAATAAAAGGAGTTAGCCATGAGTTTTATGAATAGTTTTGCTGAAAAACATCCAAAACTTGCAGAATGGATCCGTAAAGGTGGATTGTTTGTAATTTTCAGCTATGTCGTAACCTTTATTAAGATGTTGCTTTTGATGTTTTTACCAAACGTGTTCAGAGGAATCGTAGGAAATGCGGAATGGCTTTGGCCAAACATCCCGGTAAGCATTCTGGGTGTAGAACTGAACCTTGCCATTATTGGAAATGCGATTGCTGTTGACGCAGCTGGTGTCGTAACCGGAGGCCTTGCCTTTACACTGGCCAACCTTACCACCATCATTATTGGTGAAATCATAAATTTCCCGCTGCAGAGAAATATTACTTTTAAGAGCAAAGGTCCGGTACTGCCGCAAATTGCATGGCATGCTCTGGCAACGATCGCAGTATTTCTGGTCATGAACCTGTTTACCTGTATATGGAATCCGGTGACCAACGCTTTGATCGTAAACGAAGCATTGCGTAATACGATCCAGAGTTTAGTTACCACCGTTGTAACAGGTGGTGTTGCTATGGTAATTATCTTTGCCGTAGATAATAAGATCTTTTCTCCGGAATGGGGGAAAAAATGCAAATAAAGAAATACTTTTTCTGACAGCAATTCCCCTTAATCAGAAAAAGATTAATAAAAGCGTCGGTCCGGAAGGACAGGCGCTTTTATGGTAAAGTCTGCTATTGGCGGTCCCCATCTGTAAAATCAACACATTCATCTCCATAATATGTCTATCCCGAACCTGCCCCATCTGCTAAAATGGCAATATAAGGAGGGAGTAAGATATGCTGCGAATGGAGATCGGCCTTTGGTTTGTGCTGGCAATCATTGCCATTGTCTATTTTTCTGCACCAAGAAAACAGACCCTGCTGCACCAGACTTTTTCAATCATTCTGATCGCTGTGCTGGTTCATCTTGTTTTTGACGGCGTTACTGTATATACCGTAAATCACCTGGACACGGTGCCGGCGCTGCTGAATGAACTTGTTCATCGCATTTTCCTTGGTTCGATGGTGCTGATTGAATATTTGTTTTACAGGTATATCGCAATTCTTGTGGAAGAGGAAACGGGAAAACCGAGAAAATTTGATATGGTGGCGGGAGTCTATCTTCTGGTTGCCGAGGCCGGAGAAATGTTTTTGCCGATACATTATGCAATAACTGTAAAGGGGAACTATTCGGATGGAATTCATGCTAATGTCTGTTATATTAGCATGGCATTTTACCTTATTTTGTGCGCATGGTTGCTTTTTGGCAACTGGAAACAGATCGATATGAAGAAAAAAATGGTCATCGGAGCGGCAATGATCATTGAGATTTGCGTTTCAGTTCTGCAGGCAATCAATCCCACCTGGCTGATCAGCGGCATGGGACTGACCATGATGACACTGGCATTTTACCTTACACTGGAAAATCCTGATATTCTCCGGGCAGAGCTGACGGAGCAAAAGATGTCCATGCTGTATCTGAAGAGTCAGGTTAATCCTCATTTTCTTTATAATACGCTGGATACCATTCGGATCCAGGCACAGCTGAACGATGACAAGCCGGTGGCAGACCTGTTGATGCGCCTGGTGGATTTCTTCCGTCTCAGTGTGAAGGTGGACAGGCAGATGGTGGCACTCGATGATGAGCTGGAACTTTTAGAAGCGTACATGGAGCTGATGTGCTATCGTTATCCGGAGCTGTCCTGCAGCTATGATATCGATCCAAATCTGGGTGGTGTGCTGGTGCCAAATTTTATTCTGCAGCCCATAGTAGAAAACAGTCTTCTGCATGGTTTGAAAAATAAAGGCTATCGCGGATCCATATATATTTCTGCAAAACGCTCTTCAGAGCATCCGGGTTGTATGGAACTCTCAGTGGCGGACACCGGAACAGGGTTTTCTGAGGAGACAAGAGAGAAAATAGAGACTCTCCTGGTGAAATATAACAAACAGCCGCCGAAACTGGAAGGGAACAGTATTGGTGTTTTGAATGTACAAAAGCGGATCAAGCTTTTGTGTGGTACAGAATATGGGCTTTCTTATACGGACAATGTAAAAGGAGGAGTTACCGCACATATGCTGCTGCCGCTTGACAGTAAAGATAAATGAGAGTCAGAGGGACAGGTTCCGTGGCTTATTGATTCGATTTGAGTCAATAAGCCACGGAATCTGTCCCTCTGACTCTCGTGGATGTAAAACAGAAAAAGACAATGAAAAGTCCAAAAGAA
>JAEDOO010000176.1 GCA_016301965.1 Lachnospiraceae bacterium
AGGAAGCTGGATCCGGAATGTATCGAGGCGGAAATCTGTATTCTTGAGATCGCCCTTGGGATCACGCTTGAGATGGAGGAAGAGCCGATATTAAACCGACAGGTGGCAGAAATGATTGAAGAACGGCTGAGGACTGTGTTATAATTCAAATAGGAAAATCAAATCATTTTACAAGAAAGAAGAAAAACGTATGGTACGAAACAGAGAGAAAAAACAGATTTTAATTGTTGAAGATAATGAAATCAACCGGATGATATTAAGTGAGATTTTGTCTGACGAATATCAGGTTCTGGAGGCGGAAAATGGGCTGGAGGCACTCCATATCCTGAGACAGAATAAAGACAGTATTGATATTATACTTCTGGATGTGATGATGCCGGTCATGGACGGGTATACCTTTTTGGATAAGATGAAAGAAGATGATGAATTGTCAACCGTTCCGGTCATTGTCATGACTCAGGGGGACAGTGAGGAAGATGAGATTTCCGCTCTGGCACACGGCGCAACGGACTTTGTACCGAAACCTTACCGTCCGAGGGTAATCCTTCATCGTGTAGCCAGTATTATAAATCTGAGAGAAACCGCTGCAATGGTGAATCAGTTCAAGTATGACCGGCTCACAGGGGTCTACAGCAAAGAATTCTTTTACAGGAAAGTTCGTGAGGAGCTTCAGGAAAATCCGGATGAAGAATACACGATTATTTGCTCAAACATAGAGAATTTTAAGCTCTATAATGATGCTTTTGGCCGTGAGGCAGGTGATCGTTTACTTCAAGAGTATGCCTATAACATGGTCAATATGATCGGTACGGATGGCATTTGCGGTCGTTACGGTGCGGATCGTTTCCTGATTTTTTGGAGAAAAGAACGTGAACAGGCCGATCGAAAACGATTTATTTTGGAAATTGATGACGAACGCCCTAAAAAGATGGAGAATATCAATATTAAATGGGGTATTTATGAGATTACGGATGCAAAAGTGCCGGTGGAGCAGATGTGTGACTGGGCACTTCTGGCTGCAGACAGTATAAGAGGACAGTATAATCAGCATATGGCTGTATATGATGATACTTTGCGGGGAAAATTACTGCGGGAGAAGGCAGTTACGGACGCAATGGAAACAGCATTGAGAGAGAAGCAGTTTATCGTCTATCTTCAGCCGAAGTACAGTTTAAAGGACGAATGTATGGCGGGAGCGGAGGCGCTTGTTCGCTGGATCCACCCGGAATGGGGATTTATGTCGCCGGGAGAATTCATTCCTTTGTTTGAGAAAAACGGTTTTATACCGCGCCTGGATGCTTATGTATGGGAACAGGTGTGCATCCGGCTGAAGGAATGGCGTGAGAAGGGAATTCCGCTTGTGCCTGTCTCTGTCAATGTATCCCGTGCCGATGTTTATCAGCTGGATCTGGTGGAGATTTTGACCGGGCTTATAACAAAGTATGGTGTTGACCCGGCCTATCTGCATCTGGAGATCACTGAAAGTGCTTATGCGGACAATCCCGGACAGATCATCAGTACGGTGGAAGAACTGCGTAAAATGGGCTTTATCATTGAGATGGATGATTTTGGCAGCGGATATTCTTCTTTAAATATGCTCAGTCAGATGAAGCTGGATATTCTGAAGCTGGATATGAAGTTCATTCAGAGTGAGATGGCAAAGCCTGAGTATCAGAGTATTTTAAATGATATTATCCGTATGGCACACAGGATGAATTTAAGTGTGGTGGCAGAAGGCGTGGAGAGCAGAGAACAGGTGAAGCGTCTTGAGAAGTTTAAATGTGATTATGTTCAGGGATTTTATTTTGCAAGACCGATGCCTGACGGGGAATTTGAAGAATTGCTGAAAGTTCAGCGCCCGCATGATAGGAGTTCTTCTCCGGAGATGAGGAAGAATGAATCCGGTATGCGAAGAGTGCTGGTGGTCGATGATGATGCCGGATATCGGAAGATGGTAAGCCAGACCTTTAAGGGACAGTATGAGGTTTTGGAGTCAGAGGATGCCATAGGTGCTTTGGAATGCATACGTTCATATGATTGTGAGGGAATTTCTGTTGTGATTCTTAGTATGTCACTTCCGGAGAATGGGGCGGATGTATTTCTGAAAACGCTGCGTCAGGATCCGGCTTTATGGCATATACTGGTTCTGGGTACGATACCTCGCGGCGAAGTACTGGAAGAATTTCCATTAGCTCTGGAGACGGATGATTTTCTTTGTAAATGTCATCCGATGTTTGATCTGCGCAGGAGAATCGAGCATTTGGTCGATGTGTTGGTCTTTCGTGAACGTGAGGCTGTCTTAAAGGATGAGGCCAGCCGGGATTATCTGACAGGGCTGCTCAACCGGCGAGGTCTTCAGGCAGCTATTGATTCTCTACGGAAGGAGGACCTGCCGGTGGCTGTATGCCTTTTTGATCTGGATAATTTGAAGAAGATCAATGATACTTACGGTCATGACATGGGAGATCATCTGATCCAGTCCTTTGCCGATCTGATTCGCCGTCAGACCCGGGCGGAGGATATTCAGTGCCGTTACGGCGGTGATGAATTTCTTGTGTTCCTGAAGCGGGTGAAAGATAGACAGGCAGCACAGAATAAAGGAGCAGATATCTGCCGGTTATTTGGTAAACAGGTTATAGAGGGTGATTTTACCGCAGCTTGTTCCTGTGGTATTGTTCTGTGCGAATCCGAAGGGATTCCTTCGGCTGAATTAATTGAACGTGCAGATCGGGCACTGTACCGGGCAAAACGCGAAAATAAGGGCGGCTGTTTCCTGTGGGATGACAGTTGGAAGTCTCTGTAGATGCGTCTTAGGAATCATCGGGGAAAGGAGGGAGAATCCTGTGAGGAAACGGCTAATTGCCATAGTATCTGCGATTGTTTTGTGTACAGGACTTTTTGCAGTCAGTTTGAAGTATTCCAGATTTGTTTCGGATATGATCTATGAGGAGAGTGCGGCCCATCTGACAGAAATTTATCATCAGGCGAATCAGTCTCTTCATAATCTGGTAGGAAACAATTGGAGTACGATGCAGATGTGGGTGCCTTACCTGAATGACATGACAGATGAAGATCTGATAAAACAGTATATCGAGAAGCTTCAGAAAGAGGCCGGTTTTACAGAATTTTATTTTATTTCAAGGGAGGGCATGTACCAGACGATTACCGGAGAT
>JAEDOO010000177.1 GCA_016301965.1 Lachnospiraceae bacterium
TTCAGATGGCTTGGCCGTTGGATTTTCGGATCCCAACTTGTCCTGCCATTTTTTGCGTTCTACGAGACGGCCCATGACGAAGGCAATGATACCTACACCGATGCCGGTCTGGAGACAGAACATGAGGCTTTCTACT
Organism: Lachnospiraceae bacterium; assembly: GCA_016301965.1. Lineage (GTDB taxonomy): Bacteria > Bacillota > Clostridia > Lachnospirales > Lachnospiraceae > UBA11957. The sequence continues at coordinate 137 of JAEDOO010000177.1, forward strand.
TCGCCGGGAAGTTCGCCGCCGAGGAGGCTTTCCAGGACGGGGGTGAACCAGGGTTCGTAGTCCTGCTGGGTTACTTCGGATACCATTTCTCCGCCGGCATCGTCAGAGCCACCAAATTCGGCACCTTTTAATGCAAAGAGAGGTACAAGAGCGATCAGGAGACAGGCAAGGATCAGAGCGATAACTAATCCTTTATTGCTTTTTGTTTTCATCAGTTCTGTACTCCTTTCTTCAGAAATCCAATCTTTTTCAGTTCATCCTGGGCATAAGTCTCCAGACCGATAACGATTACTACGGTCAGCAGGCCTTCAATAACTGCCAGAGGGATCTGTGTTGGCGCAAATACTCCCAGGTACTTGATCAGTGCATAGCCGAATCCGCCTGTAGGTGACGGATGAGCCATTGCCAGCTGGACGCTGGTAATACAGTAGGTAAACAGATCTCCCGCAAATGCCGCAACAAATACATTTACCTTTCTGTTAACTCCTGTTTTACCAAGAAGCTTATATAAGCCAAAGCTTACCAATGGCCCCGCAATAGCCATGGAGAAGCAGTTGGCACCCAGTGTGGTCACACCGCCGTGGGCCAGTAGGATGGCCTGGAAGATCAGAACGATAAGTCCAAGGATACTGGTCACACAGGGTCCAAAAAGGATTGCACCCAGACCGGTTCCGGTCATATGAGAGCAGCTTCCGGTAACGGACGGGATTTTTAAAGAGGACAGTACAAATACAAATGCGCCGGTCAGCGCTAACAGCATCATGGTCTGTCTGTTTTCTTTTACCTGTTTATCCACATGCATGAAACCGATCACCAGAAACGGTACACAGATCAGCCCCCAGATCACGCAATAGGATACCGGCAGAAAACCTTCCATGATATGCATGGCATTCGCTGTTGGTACGATCGCAAACATACCACAGAGAGCTGCGATGAATACGATCAGTTTTTTTTGTTTTTTTGTCATTTTTTCTCCTTTCTTTTGTTTGCATCGTCAGATGCAATATATAAATTCCTCTACATTCTTTGGATATGACCGATTTCCTTTTACTAATCCTTTTTCTTTCATCGCTTCATATATATCCAGCATCATCGGTCGTTTCAGATTTGCCTGACGTAAGATATCTTTATTTTGAAATACAGCCAGAGGTGTGTCGTCTGCGATGATCCTTCCATCACAAAATACCACTACTCTCTCCGCCCAGCGATAAGCAAAGTCCACATCATGGGTAGAAATCATGATCGTCTTGCCCTCCTGTGCCATTTTTTCCAGTACTTCTTCCAGCATATCCGCATTTACCGGATCAAGCGCTGCTGTTGGCTCATCGAAGATAATGATCTCAGGATGCATGGCAATGATATCTGCAATACTCACCCTCTTCTTTTCACCACCGCTGAGGTAATGAGGCGGACGATTACGAAAATCTGTCAGATTCATATAGGCAAGTGCCTCGTCTACTCGATCTTTCACGTCATTTCGGGACAATTTCAGATTCATGGGGCCAAAAGAGACCTCCGCCTGAACTGTAGAAGCAATGATCTGACTGTCCGCATCCTGAAAAACGATCCCCACATTTTTGCGAAGATCATTCATTGTTTTTTTTGTCATTTTCTGTCCGCGATAAAATATTTCGCCGTGCTCACTTTGCAGCACACCATTGATATTCAGAAAAAATGTGGATTTCCCTGCACCGTTTGATCCCATTACGGCAATACGTTCTCCCTGGCGGATATCCAGATTGACGCCTCTCAATGCCATTTTTTCATCGCTGTAAGCATATTGCAGATCTCTGACCTGCAGAATCACTTCCTGTTCCATATAATTTATTAAACAGTTAACCGCCATATACACAGCAGCAGGGATACACTTAATAAAGCGCCCGCTGTCTGCATGACAGACACCGTCTTTTCCTCCTCAAGAAATCGAAGTTCACCATCGTAGCACCGGGCTTCCAGTGCATGATAATAGGCATTGCCTTTTTTCAAAGATACTACCAAAAGATTACTGGCTATCTGCCCAAAGGACAGGCAGGAAGTCTTAAAATCACAATATCCCAAGCGAGATACTGCCGCGTTTTTCATCCTGCACTGTGTATCCATTAAAAGGAAAATATAACGGTAGATCATATTCATCAACTCTACCAGAAGTTTCGGCATATGAAGGCCCCGAAGCACTGCAATGATCTCACTGGCCGGTGTGGAAAGCGTCAGCATATACATAGAACTGACAGCTCCAAGAGCCTTCGCGATCAGTTCTAAGGTTTCCCACAGGCTCTCTTTCGATGTATAAACATAAAAAAATCCCAGATGCAGATTGAAATCGCCTGACGGTGATCCTGAAAATCCAATGGCAATAGCAACACATCCGAAAAACAAAAATACCAGGGGAATCGTCATCAAAGACAGATATCTTCTAAAAGGAAGCCCTCCCATAACCACAGTAATATAGGCCATCAGCAATATCACTGCACAGGAAACATAGATATTGTCACATATAATGCAGCACAACAGACACACCATGGAAAATATAGCCTTATATTTTGGACTCCAGGTGCGCAATTGCGAAGCATATGCATAAAAATCAATGGAAAACACAGATCCATCGTGCTTATGGCCAAAACTGCTGTGACTGTGATTTTTTTCATGTTTTCTCCGCTGTATAAAGCCCTGTATGCTCATCAGCACTGCAGCTGTAATCAAAAGATACTGTATGATCCGCTCCATAGTTTTTCTGCTCCCTTATGTTCACTATCTGCTATTTTACAGATTTACGGCAAAAAATTCAACCTTCCCTATTCCCGGAAGGCAATACATCCATTCCAATTCAGAAGAGATTATTTCTATTATTTTCAGTGATTTCAGGCGTGATAAAAAGTTTTCTTTAATTTTCAATTATCCTCTGCTTTATTCTTTAAAAATAATGGTCAAGAACCATGTAAATATATCACAATTTTTCAGGAAGTCATCTAATTGCATTTTTTCACGTATTTGATCTCAAAAAAGCATCAGTTTCCACAGGAAACTGATGCTTCTCTTT
>JAEDOO010000178.1 GCA_016301965.1 Lachnospiraceae bacterium
CATGACCATCACGAGCATGACCATCATGCCCACGATCATGAAGGATGCGGTTGTGAGCATGACCATGCTCATGAGCATCATGATGAAGCGACCCGGTCTCACACGCATTTTGTAGTAGAACATCACCATGTAGAGGGACATCCGGAAGACTGTGACTGTGAAATCTGTAATCCTCACGTGGAATACTGTGATGTCTGCGGAGAATCACTGGCTAAATGTACATGTAAAATGCCGGATGAGGATGTAGAAAAGAGAGTTTATATTCTGGAAGGACTGGATTGTGCCAACTGTGCAGCCAAAGTGGAAGCTAAGATACGATCCATGCCGGAAGTGGCTTTTGCCAGCGTAGCATATGCGACTAAGCAGCTTAGAGTATCGGCTGACAATCAGGATGAACTGCTGCCCAAGATGCAGGCAGTCGTGGATTCCATTGAAGATGGTATTACTATTGTCCCGAGAAAGAGGAAAGCCCCCGCCACAATTTCCCAGACAAAGATTTATGTTCTGGAAGGTCTCGACTGTGCTAACTGTGCGGCAAAAATCGAGGCAAAGCTGAAAAAATTGGACGGTGTGGACGATGTAACGATTACCTATGCCACAAAACAGATGAAGCTGTCTGCCAGACGTCCGGATGATCTGATTCCCAGAATCAGAGAAACCATTGATGCCATGGAAGAGGGTATTACTATTGTGCCCAAATCCATGCCAAAGGCGAAAACCTATATTCTGGAGGGTCTGGACTGTGCCAACTGCGCAGCGAAGATCGAGGCAAAGCTGAAAACACTGGATGATGTGGATGATGTAACAATCACTTATGCCACAAAGCAGATGAAACTGTATGCTAAGCGCCCGGATGATCTGATTCCCAGGATTAAAGAAACGATAGATGCCATGGAAGACGGCATTACCATTGTTCCGAAAGAAGAGTCCAGAAAGGATACAGAGACAAAACAGGAAAGGAAATCCCGTATTCCGGAAAAATACAAACCGCTGATATCAATTGGTATTGGTGCGCTTCTTTTCATTATTGGCTTCTGTATGATTCATATAGGCGGAATGGAAGAATCGGATCTGCGTCTTTTGCCTTTGTTTATTGTTTCCTATCTGATTCTTGGAGGTAAAGTTCTTCTGACAGCAGCCAGAAATATCAGAAAGGGTCAGGTGTTCGATGAGAACTTCCTGATGTCTATTGCTACGCTGGGTGCTTTTGCTATCCGAGAGTTCCCGGAAGCTGTAGGCGTTATGCTCTTTTACCGGATCGGAGAATATTTTGAAGACATGGCTACAGAGAAGAGCCGTACACAGATTATGGAAGCTGTAGATCTTCGTCCGGAAGTAATCAATCTGGTGGTAGGCGATGATATCCGTGTTATTGATGCGGAGGAAGCTGTGGTAGGCGATATCGTTCTGGTACGTCCCGGCGACCGTGTGCCGCTGGATGGTGTGGTGATTGAAGGTGAAACCCGTCTTGATACTTCTGCCATTACTGGTGAGCCAGTACCTGTAAAGGTGGGAGTAGGAGATAACATCAGTTCCGGCTGTGTCAATACCTCCGGTCAGATCAAGATCCGTGTGGAAAAGGTTCTGGAAGAGTCCATGGTAACCCGTATCCTTGATTCTGTGGAGAATGCGGCGGCCAGCAAGCCAAATATCGACAAGTTCATTACACGTTTTGCCCGGGTATATACTCCGTTTGTTGTATTTTTTGCCCTGTTTGTAGCCATTGTACTGCCTTTTGTGATCCCGGGCTGGCATTTCTTTGTACGTCCGGACTATACCGGAACAGCAGGAGTATTATTCGGTACAGAAGGAACAGCATCAGTGTTGACGGCCCTGACCTTCCTGGTTATCAGCTGTCCCTGCGCTCTGGTACTTTCCGTACCGCTGGCATTCTTTGCCGGTATCGGTGCTGCATCCAAGAAAAATATTCTGTTTAAGGGCGGTGTGGCCATTGAATCTCTGAAAAATGTCAAAGCAGTAGTTATGGATAAAACAGGAACGATTACAAAAGGAAACTTTGTGGTACAGAATGCGGTAACAGCAGATGGCAGTCTGACTTCCGATGAACTGCTGGCCGTCAGCGCCAGCTGTGAACTCTCTTCCACACATCCGATTGGCAACAGTATTGTGGAAGCTGCCAGAGAAAAACATCTGGAGATCGAGCGTCCGTCCAAGGTGGAAGAGATTGCCGGTCACGGTATCCGTGCCGAAATCAGTAAAGGAACAGTTCTTTGCGGCAACAGAAAGCTGATGGAGGCCAACAATATCGATTTGTCAAATTATAAAAAGGAACAGTTTGGAACAGAAGTTCTGACAGCTCTCAACGGTAAGTTTGTGGGACATATCGTGATCTCTGATACGATCAAAGAGGATGCGGTGGGCGCCATTGCCAGAACCAAGAAACTGGGTATCGTTACGGCTATGCTGACCGGTGACGCCGAAGACAGTGCGAAAGCCATTGCGGCTCAGGCGGGTATCGATGAAGTTCATGCCAAACTGCTTCCGCAGGATAAGTTCAATGAACTCCAGAAAATTCGTGAAAAGCACGGTGCGGTTATGTTTGTAGGTGACGGTATCAACGATGCCCCGGTACTGGCCGGTGCTGATGTGGGTGCGGCCATGGGAAGCGGTGCCGATGCAGCCATCGAGGCAGCCGATGTAGTCTTTATGACTTCTGAAATGTCGGCTATCCCGCAGGCCATTAAGATTGCCCGGGATACAGGACGTATCTCCTGGCAGAACGTATACTTTGCCCTGGCAGTCAAAGCTGTCGTTATGATCATGGGTCTCTTTGGCTTTGCCAACATGTGGATCGCTGTATTTGCCGATACCGGAGTATCTATGCTCTGCCTCATGAACTCCATGCGGATCCTTTATAAAAAATAAATCCTAGTATAGAATACAGTACACAAATAAACGGTAGTGTGAAAACTTGTTTTTACACTACCGTTTCCTTACTTTCGGACATTCATTTACAATTAATAGATATATCATACAGTTGTTTGGATGCGATCAACTATTCTTTGCTTCAAAAGATCCAAAAATAGAGTTGTTCTATAGGGGGATTGGACTTTTTTGCTTATTTTCCGTAGGATATATCCAAATAAAAGGAAAATGCAGCAGTTGTTTGGATGTAATCT
>JAEDOO010000179.1 GCA_016301965.1 Lachnospiraceae bacterium
TTTTGATATCCTCAAGAGCCTGTACCATATGGATCTCGCTCTCTACGATACAGATAGGACATTCATAGATATCCTCTGCGTCATACTTTGCGGCATATGCTTCTACCAGTGCTTTTCTTCTGTTTACAGACAGAGACTCCGGGAAACAGTCGCGGCTTACAGCCACGATACCGATTTTTACTTTCGGCATGTTATTCATAGCGTTTTCCTCCTGAACATTCTTTTTTATTTTTATGGAAAGATGTATATTCTTTCCCTTGTGTTACCTTGTTTCGTTATATTGTATTGAAATGCCGTCAGCTGTGTTTTTTAGCAGCTCTTTTTGCATAATTTCCTGCATTTTGCATTTATTTTGACGGTATTTCTTTCATAGCTGTGATTTTTCTTTAGATTGTTACGGTATCAAACAGCCCCTTAACCGTAGGGTAGATCTGAGCGAATTTTCTGTAGCGGTCTTCGTACTTCTCCACCAGCTCCGGTTCCGGCTCGATAGTTTTCACTACACGCACGATCTTTGCCGCCGCGTCTTCCACAGAATCATATACTCCGCAGGCTACAGCCGCCAGCATCGCACCGCCCATTCCCGGTCCTTCCTCGGCCTCGATCACATCAACTTTCAGATTCAGTACATTGGCGATGATCTTTCTCCACAGCGGACTCTTGGCTCCTCCGCCGCAGATCTTGGTTCTGGTAATCGGAATACCCAGCTTTCTGGCCACCTCCAGAGAATCACGCAGAGCAAAAGCTACGCCTTCCAGTACGGCCTGGGTCATGTCTGCCCGGCTGGTATCCATAGTCATACCGATAAAAGTACCTCTGGCCATGGGATTGTTGTGGGGTGAACGCTCTCCCATCAGATAGGGCAGGAAGAACACGTGGTTTTCACCCAGTTTCGTGATATTTTCCTGCTCACCGGCAAAATCCTTCGTGCCGATGATTTCTTCCATCCACCATTTATTGCAGGAAGCGGCGGAAAGCATACAGCCCATCAGATGATAATGGCCGTCCGCATGGGCAAACGCATGCAGCGCATTGTTCTCGTCCACACCAAACTTCTCGCTGGAAATAAAGATCGTTCCGCTGGTTCCCAGAGAGATGGTACACTGTCCGTCGCCTACAGTACCTGTACCCACAGCACCTGCCGCGTTATCTCCGGCTCCGGCCGCGATCTTGCAGTCTTTACTCATGCCAAACGCTTCGGCCAGCTCCGGTTTCAGTGTACCTACCACCTCGTAGCTCTCGAACAGCTTTGGCATCTGTTCTTCCTTAACGTCACAAATTTCCAACATTTCTTTGGACCAGCAACGATTTTTCACATCCAGAAGCAGCATACCGGAAGCATCCGAGTAATCACAGCAATGTGTACCGGACAGCTTGTAGGCTATGTAATCCTTCGGTAACATAATCTTACGGATACGAGCAAAATTATCGGGCTCATTTTCCTTGACCCACAAAAGCTTCGGTGCAGTAAAACCGGCAAAAGCAATATTTGCGGTATAAGAAGACAATTTGTCCTTACCAATCTCATTATTCAGATAATCCACCTGCTTCTGTGTACGGCCATCGTTCCAGAGGATCGCCGGACGGATAACTTCATCGTTCTCATCCAGAATAACCAGACCGTGCATCTGACCGCCAAAGCTGATGCCTCCCACTTCTTTACCATCGATACCGGCAAGCAGCTCTTTCATTCCGTCACAGACAGCATCCCACCAGTCTTCCGGCTTCTGCTCTGACCAGCCCGGCTGGGGGAAATACAGAGGATACTCTCTTGAGACACTGCCGCAGATCTTTCCGCTCTCTTCCATCAAGAGCAGCTTCACCGCAGAGGTACCCAGATCCACTCCGATAAAATACATGTTATGCCTCCTTTTTCGTGCACGTGCACGTTGTATTCTATACTTTAGATTATTATAGTTATATTCTTTTGTAAAGGCAATGTTTTTTCTTTATTTATCCAGTTTTTGTACATTATAGCCAGAAATCTCCCTAAACTTTTGGGGAATACTTTCTTTCTCATTTTCGTAACCGTGTACGAATGTGATTTTTTGTATTATTCTTTTCTCTCTGACACTGTATTTTCTCATTGAATCCCTCTGCCGGCTGTGCTACGATGAAGTTAATATGAAGTATGAAACAGCTATCATGCGTAAATTACAGAAAACAAAGAGGAGAAGAGAACAATGCAGATACAATCTTTTGGAACCACAAGCAAAGGTGAAGACGCCAGCCTGATCACTCTGGAAAACAAAAAAGGCATGCGCCTTTCCATAACGGATTACGGCGCTGCCATAGTATCACTGATCGTGCCGGATAAAAACGGTCAACCGGTAGATGTAGTGCTTGGCTATTCAGATGTAGCCGCCTATGAGCCGGATGCCTGCGCTTTCGGCGCTACCATCGGCCGCGTCGGCAACCGTATTGCCGGCGCCGCTTTCACTCTTGACGGCAAAGAATACACACTGGATGCCAACGATGGACGTCAATGTCTTCACGGCGGTTTTCATGGATACCATAAACGTCTCTGGAATTATGAAGTGAATGAAGAAGACTGCTCTATTGCTTTTTCGCTGCACAGTCCGGACATGGACCAGGGATTTCCGGGAGCTCTCGATATCACCGTAACCTACTCCCTTGATGAGCACAACGGTCTCCACATTCGTTATTTTGCCCTGCCGGATGCACCTACGCTGATCAATATGACGAATCATACATATTTTAATCTGAACGGTCACGACAGCGGCTCCGTTCTGGATCACGAAGTGACGATCCATGCCGGTTTCTTCACCGAAAGCAACAGCGAAGTCTATCCCAACGGAAATATTCTGAACGTCAAAGGAACCCCGCTGGATTTCACCACACCCCATACCATCGGTGAGCGCATCAATGCTGATCACGAACAGATCCGATACGGCGGAGGCTACGATCATAATTACGTACTGGACAATTTTGAAGGCAGCCTTCGCACTGTAGCCTACGTATACGCACCGAAAACCGGCATTACCATGACCATGGATACCGATACCCCGGGTATGCAGTTTTATTCCGGCAATTTCATCGGCGAAAACACCGCCGGAAAAGATCACGCTG
>JAEDOO010000180.1 GCA_016301965.1 Lachnospiraceae bacterium
TGTTTGCCCTGGATCCGGAACTGGAATTCGCTTATCCTCACGTGGTAACCGTTCCCTATACGAGCACAGACTCCAGCCATTCGCCCGCAGTTTCATCTGAAGAATAAAGATTTCCCTGCAGCACCATTTTTTACATAGCTGCAGGGATTTTTAATTCCGGCACAGTATAAATGGATTTTGCGAATTGGGGATTCTCCCGGCATCTATATATAAACTTCCCGCGACTTTAACGAGCACGACTCCGAGACTACAGGCTCGGAGCGAGCGCAGTAGGAGCAGGAAGTTTATATATAGATGCCGGGAGAATCCCCAATTCGCAAAATCCTCAACACAACCCAAATAAAAAAACACTGTATCTGGAAATCTCCAAATACAGCGTTTTTTAATGCCGGTGGCCGGACTCGAACCGGCACGGATCGCTCCGCATGATTTTGAGTCATGTGCGTCTGCCAATTCCGCCACACCGGCAACTCAATACCGACAATTATTCTATCATATTAATAATCGATATGCAAGAGAAAATATTTATTCACCCTGATATTTCTGTGCCTGAGCCTTGATCAGATCCAGATCATCAAAATAATTGATCTTCATGGCTTTCTTCATCTCATCCAGCGTCTGTGCAGCCAGCTCACGGGCTCTCTCACTGCCGGCTTTCAGGATCTCATACACTGCCGGAATATCCTTTTCATACTCTTTACGACGTGCACGAATAGGCTCCAGCTCCGCCTGGATCACTTTATTCAGGAACTTCTTCACTTTCACGTCCCCGAGACCGCCGCGCTGATAATGCTCTTTCAGTTCATCCAGAGAAGCGTACTCCGGCCAGAACTCAGCAAAATCCTCCGGCTTGCAGAAAGCATCCAGATACGTAAATACCGTATTCCCCTCAATATGTCCCGGATCCGATACCTGAATATGCAGCGGATCTGTATACATGCTCATAATTTTCTTTCTTACATCCTCCGGATCATCTGCCAGATAGATACAGTTGCCCAGAGACTTGCTCATCTTTGCCATACCATCGATACCCGGCAGACGCAGACATGCCTTGTTATCCGGCAGAAGCACATCAGGCTCCACCAGTGTCTCCCCGTAAACGCTGTTGAACTTACGCACGATCTCACGGGTCTGCTCGATCATGGGAAGCTGATCCTCTCCTACCGGTACTGTGGTAGCCTTAAATGCGGTAATATCAGCGGCCTGGCTGATGGGATAACAGAAAAATCCTACCGGAATGCTGGCTTCAAAGTTTCTCATCTGGATCTCGGATTTTACTGTAGGATTACGCTGCAGACGGGATACCGTCACCAGATTCATATAGTAAAATGTCATCTCTGTCAGCTCCGGCACCATGGACTGGATAAACAGTGTGGACTTTGTCGGATCAAGTCCCACAGAAAGGTAATCCAGAGCTACCTCGATAATATTCTGACGAACCTTTTCCGGATTCTCAAAATTGTCCGTCAATGCCTGTGCATCGGCAATCATGATCAGCACTTTCTCATACTCTCCGGAGTTCTGAAGCTCCACACGTCTCTTTAAGGAACCTACATAATGTCCCACATGCAGTCTTCCTGTCGGTCTGTCACCGGTTAAGATAATCTTTCCCACTTATATATACCTCCATTCGGCTGTTTACCAGCCGGTATTTCGCTTTTTTCATCACTTTATCTTAGCAAATCACTACATCGATGTCAATAAAGCACTATATTCGGATAAAATTTACTTTTATGCAAAAAAGATTCTTTACCCACCAATAGATTCATGACATCATTTCTCAAATCTCCCATAGCCGCAAGAGATTCGATTTATCACAAACAGTTACACAAATTTTAACTTTCAATTAGATCATCCTCTGACTCATCTCCCACGTGCCGGTTGATAAAATGCGGCCGGTATTTGGAATACACAATGATCTGATCACTGTACAATCCCTTATAGCCGGACAAAAGATAACTGAGCGAGATGGCGATCATAAAATACGGTATCCCTGCGAATCCAAACAGCTCAAAGCTGATCAGCAGCGTAGTGATGGGACAGTTGGTCACACCACAGAAGACAGCTGCCATAGCCGCCGCGGCACAAAGCGACGGAGACAATCCCACCAGTTGGCCAAACAAACAGCCAAAGGTGGCGCCCACACAGAAGCTGGGTACGATCTCACCGCCTTTAAAACCGGCCCCCAAGGTCAGCGCTGTAAACAGCATCTTCAGCAGAAACGCCACAGGAACCACTTCACCTGAAATGGCTCTCTCGATCAGCTCATTTCCGGCACCATTGTAATCTCTCGTTCCCAGAAGAAGGGTAAGTCCCACAATAATAAGTCCACCCACAAACACCCGTACATAAGGATTTTTCAGATACTGCTTGTACAAATGCCCCACCATATGCAGGAATATACAGAAAAAGATACTGATGCCCGCACAGCACAATGCCAGCAGACACATTTTCGCTCCGGTTACTACAGTAAGCGCAGGAATATTCTGGATATGAAATGTCTCCGGCGCAATGCCCATAGTAGCCGCAAACCGGGATGCCACCAGCGCAGCAAACATACAGGGAACCAACGCCGAGTAATGCATGATGCCAACGCTGATCACCTCCATGGAAAAGACCGCTGCCGCCATCGGTGTACCAAACACCGCCGCAAAAGCAGCACTCATGCCGCACATAATCAGAAGCTTTGCCTCCTGTTCATTTTTTTTCAGGATGCGGGCAATCACATTTCCGAGGCTTCCGCCCATCTGCAGTGCAGCCCCTTCTCGTCCCGCTGAACCGCTGAACAGGTGGGTAATGATCGTCGCAATAAAAATCAACACTGCCATTACACCCGGCACTTCATCCTTGGCATGAATAGAATTGATCACCAGATTCGTTCCTCTGTCCACGGTAATCTTCGCCGCCCGATACAAAAAAACGATAAGCAGACCGCCAAGCGGCAGTAAAAACAACAGCCAACTGTACTGGTTTCTGTATCCTACAGCTTTTCCCAGCACCCAGGCAAATAACGTACTGTAAGCTCCCACCAGCAGACCCGTAACAATAGCCAGCAGGATCCAATAGGCACAGACACCTATTTTTATCA
>JAEDOO010000181.1 GCA_016301965.1 Lachnospiraceae bacterium
TGATTGCAGTGCTTAGTCTCTGCTTAACCTCATTTGGTCTTGGCTATTCGATTGGTTCCAATAGCATGAAGACCACAAAGAAATAACCGCCCCAAACCTGACAAGTTGAGCGGTTATATTCTCACATTATAATATAATCAGGCGAACCGTCATCGGTAGCACCTTTTCTATATTTATAATAGCACCACTTCTATCTTGTGTCAAACATATAATACAATTCTGATTCGCTGTTCCTTTCTGTCAAAAGCCAAACTGCTCCTTATACGGAACGCAGTCTTCCATGCCATTGGTCTGCAGGATCACCCGGATCAGTCTTTCCACACATGCTCTTGCCGTCTGGCGAGGCAGGGATCCATCAGACAGTGCCTTAAGAATATCCTCCACATCTCTGGGGTCTCCCGGCATGATCAGATCATTTCCCGTCAGGGCGCAGACATGCGCTTTGCTTCCCCCAGCTGTAGTCGTAGTCCAGTCGGTCATGATAACCCCCTGGAATCCCCATTCTTCTCTTGCCACCTGTGTACACAGATCATAGCTGTTGGCCGTGTGAATACCATTGATCACATTGTAGGATGTCATGATGCACATGGGCTGAGCCGTCTTTACTGCAATTTCAAAGCCTCTCAGATAAATCTCTCTTAAGGCCCGTTCGGACACAACGGCATCCACATGCATACGATTGTCTTCCTGATTATTGCAGGCAAAATGTTTGATCGTCGTTCCTACGCCCGGCATTGACTGTACACCCAGGGTAATGGCCGCTGCCATCGTGCCTGCTACCACCGGATCTTCAGAATAATACTCAAAATTTCGTCCGCAGAGCGGGTTGCGGTGAATATTCATTCCCGGAGCCAGCCACCAGGAAACACCGAATTCCTGCATCTCTCCTGCAACCATCTGACCGATTTCTTTCACCAGTTCGGTGTTAAAGCTCTGTGCCAGACATGTTCCCACGGGGATAGCCGTAGCATACATATAATAGGTATCCACATTTTCACGTGAATATTTTGGTGCAAACAATCCCCCTTCCAGAGCAGAAAGGAGTCCGGATCCGTAGATCTTTCCAGAAACTTTATCTACGTCATAAGAACGCATTAAACGGATACCAGCGGGACCATCCGCCATGGAAATACCCGGAATATCATATTTTTCTTCGAATTTGCATGTAGTTTCTCCTGCTGCCCCCGGCACATAGATACCCGTCTCCACCAAAACATTCTCATGTACGTTATCCTGTCCTTTTGTGATCTCTCCCAGAAGAAATGCTGCTATTTCTTCATCACTAAGTTTATCTGCGACTTCTCTGGCATACTGCGCACAAACTGCCGGCGGATATTTCTCTGTTTTTTCATAAGCCGGGCAATACTCTATCGTATCGATGCCTTTTTCTAATGCATCCTTTTTCCATTTCTGTGTAAGTTCTTCAATGATCTCATCCGGTCTCTCTATTTCTGCAAGTTCTCTCTGCAATGGTAAAATATGGCCGACGTTTTCCACAACGACGTCCTCTTTTACCTGCAGTATTCCACATACAGACACTGCCGAAGAACTGTTTCCTGTGAACAGTGCATATTCTCCGGCTTCCACGATCCAGGCTGCTTTTTCATAACTGTAGCAGGCAAAATGTTTAGAAGATACTTTTACAGACAGGATCTGGCTCTCTCCCGGTGCCAAAAGCATTGTTTTCGCATAACCCAGCAATTTTTTGAACTCTTTTTTCGTTTCTTTCTGCGGACAGGCAGCATACACCTGAAGAACTTCTTTTCCGCTGAAAGTATCTCCGCAGTTTGTTACCTTTGCAGATACTTCTACTTCATCTCCTTTTACAGTAACTTTCTCTTCAGAAATAGAAAACTGCGTATAGGATAAACCAAAGCCAAAGGGAAATGCCGGTTTCACCCCAAAGCTGTCAAAGAAGCGATACCCCACATAAATACCATCTTCATACAGCTCCTTTTCCAGATCCCCATTATTATGGCTGAAGTTTTCAGCACCCGGTATATCACTGTAATTTACTGCCCATGTGTTGGTAAGTTTTCCGGACGGTGTGACTTTTCCCGTCAGCACATCAGCTGCTGCATGTCCGATCTCCATTCCTGCCTGGGAAATATACAGAATTGCTTTTACAGATTTACAGGAAAGCAGTTCCTTCACATCGATCTGCCCACCTGTATTGATCAACACAACAATACGGTCGGTCAAAACAGAAAGTCTTTGAATATCTGCTTTTTCTTCTGCACTTAATTCATAATCGCCTTCACGCAGTGTGCGGTCTGCACCCTCTCCGGCGACACGACTTACCATATAGAGGACAAGAGATGCCTCTTTCACAGAAGCCTCTTCAATTTCTATTTTCTGATACGGTCTCATGCTTACGCCATACACAACATCGAACACCATATCACTTCCTACTGTTGTATCTTCATTCAGACGTTGGATCACCGTATCTGCATATTCCTGTCTTGCCAGCTCATAATCCTGAATCGCTGCCTCCACAGCCGCCTGATTGACCACCTCAATATTTGCATCCAAAAGACCTGTCAAAATATCAACGACTTCTCTTTCATTGACATCTCCGGAGCCTGTACCGCCCTTGATCGGATGAATAGCACCATCTCCGGCCAGAAAAACCTTCTCCGTCTCAGCAAACGGCAGAATCTGCTCATTTTTCAGCAGAACAAAACCCTCTGAAGCAGTTCTTCTAGCAATCTCTCTATTTTTCAGTTCTCTCTCCGTTACAGCCGGTGACAAAGAACCGCTGTATCTACGTTCTCTTCTCTTCATAACATCCGTACCTCATTATCAGAGGGGCTGTTGTAATTTTGCAGCCTGCAGCTATATGTATAAACCCGCGCGACTTTAGCGAGCACGACTCCGAGACCTTAGGCTCGGAGCGAGCGCAGCAGGAGCCCGGCGTTTATACATATAGCTGCAGGCTGCAAAATTACAACAGCCCCTCGTCACTTTTTATTCTTTACTCTTCTATCTCCAAAAACCAGCGAAAAGCTTTTTCAAATCTCTGATTATGTTCTAACAGAAAATTCTCATTTCCGCAACACATAAAAATTTTCGGAGT
>JAEDOO010000182.1 GCA_016301965.1 Lachnospiraceae bacterium
TTACGCAGAGGTGAAAGACGGGGTGCTGTCTGTGGAACCTTATGAGTATTATGACCGGGATGCCATGTTTACCTGTTCTGCAGAGACACTGTTAAATATTGCCGATGGCAAAATGGATCCGATTATGGCATTTACTCTGCAGAAACTGAAAGTAGAGGGAAATTTTGACAAGGCACTTCGCCTTAAAGAGATTATCGACAGTCGTAAATAGGAAATACACAGAAGTTGTGTAATTGTTTGAAACAGGCCAAAGCATTTGCAGATAAGGCCATAAGAATATGATTCTGAAATGTACGCAACCAATCCGGCATTCTCTGGCATAAGGAGGTAAGCATGAAAAAAAAGTATACGGCGGCAGCAGTTTTTCTTGGACTACTGGCTGTCTCTGAAGCAGGCGGTTCTGCTTATTTTTACAGAAGAACCATGAAGAGAAATCGCGTGAAGATGGAACGGACCATGAAAATGGCCGGTACGGACTGGAACCAGTATAAAGATTTTATGAAAGAAAGAAAAAATTATATGATGGCGCAGCCCCATGAAGATGTATGGATTACTTCTGAAGATGGACTGAAACTTCATGGTACCTGGTTCCCGAGGGAAGATAAGACAAAAGTGGTGATTTGTTTTCACGGTTACACCAGCCAGGGCATGAACGATTACATTGGATTGTCCGGGTATTACCTGAAGCGAGGTTATTCCATGCTGCTGGTGGATGAGCGTGCCCATGGACAGAGTGAGGGTGAGTATATTGGTTTTGGCTGCCTGGACAGAAAAGACGCACTGGGATGGATCGGCTGGGTGTTAAAAGAATGTGGGGAATCCGTGCAGATTCTGCTTCATGGTACATCCATGGGCGGTTCTACGGTGCTGATGGCCAGTGGGCTAGAGCTTCCGCCGCAGGTAAAAGGAATCGTTTCAGACTGTGCCTTTACGTCTCCGAAATATGTATTTACCCATGTGTTGCACACAATGTACCATCTGCCGGCATTTCCTATGATCCAGATCGCGGATCGTGTGAATAAAGAGAAGGCGGGTTACGGTCTGGACGAGTGCAATGCGGCCAGAGAGGTACAAAAGGCCACAGTGCCCATCCTGTTTATCCATGGAGAAGCGGATACCTTTGTGCCTTGCAGAATGTGTAAAGAGATTTATGAAAATTGTGCTTCACCAAAACAGATATTGACTATACCGGGCGCTGCCCATGCGGAGAGCTATTATAAAGACACAGCAGCCTATGAACAGGCACTGGATACATTTATAGGAGGGATGATCAAATGATGAGAAAGAGAAAGGGATATCCGGTATATCCTCTTACTGTAGCCCAGAAATTTCACACTTTTTATCTGCAGTTCTGCCAGAAACCCCAGGTGCTGAATATCGGTACCAGCCTGACCATCGGTGCCGACATAGATCTGTCTGTGCTGAAACAGTCCATTTACAAAGCCTATGAGCGCTGTGAGGCTATGCGGCTTCGTTTTGCAAAAGACAAGGAAGGCACGATTTATCAGTACGTAGTAGATAAAGAAGAACGTGATATTGAATATGTGGATTTTTCTGATAAGACCATGGAGGAAGCAGAAAGCATTATGCGGGGCTGGACAGAGGTTCCCTTCAAGCTGGAGGATTCACCCATGAACCGTATTGTGATGATTCGCACATCGGACGGCTATACAGGTCTGTATATGCTGGTCAGCCATCTTACCATGGATGCACAGTCGCTGATCCTGTTTTTCAAGGATATTGTTGAACTGTACTGTAATGCTTTGTATGAAGGTGTAGAGTATCCGAAGGACATGGCTTCCTACATAGAACAGCTGCAGAAGGATCTGGCCTATGAGGCAGGCAGCAAAGCACAGGCACGGGATGCGGCCTTCTTCGAACAGCTGATCGATGCTTCTGAACCAATTTATAATGGTATAACAGGAAAAAGAGAGCTGGAGGCAGCCCGGGCAGAGACAGGAAATCCCAACCTGCGTGTGGCCAGAAATGTGTCTGATTCCGTGGAGTCAGCATTGGACATTTTCCATCTGGAGGGAGAACCCACAAAACGACTGATGGATTTTTGTGAAAAATACCATGTATCACTGGTATGTCTGCTTCTGATGGGACTGCGTTCCTACTATCAGAAGCTGAATGGTAATGATGATGTATCCATCAATACAGCTATTGCCAGACGGGCCACTCTTAAAGAGAAAAAGAGTGGTGGTACAAGAATCCATTCCTTCCCCTTCCGTACGGTGATCTCTGAAGAGCAGACATTTCTGGAGGGTGTATACGCGATCCGTGATCTGCAGAATGAATATTTCCGTCATGCCAACTATGATCCGGTAGCTTATTTTGCTTATCGTGCAAGAAAATATCCGAATCCCCAGGGCATGACCTATGAGCCCATGTCACTGACCTATCAGCCCATGACCCTGAAGGAAAAGGGACTGGATAAGCTGGGCGATATTAAGTACAAGACAAAATGGTATCCAAACGGTGTGACTACACAGGCCATGTATCTGACGGTCATGCACCGTCCGGAGGATAACGGTCTTGATTTTAACTTCGAGCATCAGGTAAAGGCGGTGTCCAGAGAGCAGCTGGAGGTAATGTATTACTATGTGTGCCGTATCATGTTTAAAGGTGTGGAGAGACCTAACCTGAAGATCGGCGATATTCTTAAACTGGTATAGAAAAAAGGGGAATAACCCCTGGGAGGAAAAAATGTTTGATAAATTAGTAGAAGTAATTTGCAACTATGTGGAAGTAGAGCCGGAGAATGTACGTCCCGAATCCCGTTTTATGGAGGATCTGGGCTTTACTTCCTTTGATTTTATGAGCATGCTGGGCGAACTGGAGGAGACTTTTGATGTGGAAGTGGACCAGCAGGCGGTCGTAAATATCCGTACTGTGCAGGAAGCAGTAGATTATCTGGAAACTCTGGTAAAGTAACAAGTGTTAGTGCATATCTGTGAAAGTATTGCGCAGATACGTGTGTTAAGACTGTGACAGAAGCAGTCGGAAATGAGGTGTAACTATGACATTCAGTACAATTCGTGAGATCCTGGTACAGTCGGCTGAACAGTT
>JAEDOO010000183.1 GCA_016301965.1 Lachnospiraceae bacterium
ACGGTGTGCACCCTGTTTTTTCAGGAGCTTGCTTTAGAAACGCATCTGTTTAACTACGGAAAAACAGGACATTTTTGGGTAAAAGGCTATGAATACCTGCGGCAGCTGGAATATCGGATCGCGGTGCTTCGGGACAAGCGGGTGTATCTGGGTGAGAAATACTGTTCACCGGAAGAAGTGGCACTGTCCTATCTGGCAGAATTTCCGCCGCTGAATTTTTGCTGTTATCCTGCGGTACCAGACAAATACCTCGTGCCGGGCTGTCCCTGGTGGCAGGTTTCAGAAGAAGCATGGGCCAAAATGTATGCGTTGGCAGAGGAGTCGGGGGATCAGAGCCTGAAAAATTGGCTCAAAGTGTACGCTCGCTTTCCAAAGAAAATGATTGCCAGATATATCGCCCGGATGCTGCATACACAAAAGCATGCCGCTGTGGTGGACTTGCTTACACAGAAACTGACGACTGCCGCTGCAGTATACGACGACAGAGTATTTTCGGCCGAAGAAGAAATGCGGTTCAAAAAAATAAAAGAAAAAGCAGAGAATCGCAAAAAAGAACTGGAGCATTCCGGAAAACGCGTGGAAATGTTGATAGAAGAACCATTTTTGTATGCAAAAGATTCCATAGAGTATAAAATTCACCTGATGATCTGGAAAAAAGATGGAAAAGACCGAAAGGTGGATGTGGAAACCTTTACAGAAGAAGATATTCAGAAAGAACACTAGACAGTGAATAATAAACGACTAGCTATATTACGCAGAATGATTTTTTTAGATTTAAGGAAAGTTCTTCTGTCGAAGAGTTTTTGAATTAATATGTAAGGCAGAGGAATGAGGCGATGCGGTGGCTCGTCGATTGACGACAACGCAGAAAATAGAAAATCAGGAAAGTGATTTAGCTGGATATTAAGTATTCGCTGTACTGCTACATGGGAGAACAAAGCAAAATGACTGTGGAAAAAGTAACCATAAAAGATGCAGAGGAATTGCTGCAGATTTACGCTCCTTACGTAATAGAGACCGCCATTTCCTTTGAATACGAAGTCCCTTCCGTGGAAGAATTTGCGGACAGAATCCGTCATATTTCTTCCCGTTATCCTTACATAAAAGCTGTGGAGGATGGAAAAATTCTCGGATATGCCTATGCCGGCAGCTTTAAAGGCAGAAAAGCCTATGACTGGTCCGTGGAAACCACGATCTACGTTCGCCAGGATTGCAAAAGACAGGGCGTGGGGCGCAGACTGTATGAAAATCTGGAAACAGCTCTCAAAAGTATGGGTATATTGAATATGAATGCCTGCATCGCCAGTCCGACAACAGAAGATGCGCATTTGACAGATGACAGCTGTTATTTTCATCGCCAGATGGGTTTTACGCTGGTAGGACGGTTTCATAAAAGCGGTTACAAATTTGATACGTGGTATGATATGATCTGGATGGAGAAGATGATTGGCGATCACGAGGGCGCGGCGGAAGTTGTGCGATTTGGAGAATGGAGCTTGTAAAAAACAAGTCATGTATTGTTTTCATTATAAAAGACAATAGCAGCGATACAGATGCAGCAACGCGGAAATATTTGCGCTGCTGCATCCGCTTTTATTCATGGCTTTTCTATGAGTATATCTATAGTTTTTTTGGGCTTAGCGAAGAATAATGCCTATGGTTAAGCTTGTTTTTTGTCCATAGGTGTATTCATTGCATTGCTCATGGTTTTGCGTAAGTTTTGCGTATTGATATTTCTTCATTTTTTACGCCTCTTTGTCAGCAGCAGTCCACTGGTGATCGCGGTCAGCGGCGCCACTGTCACCAGGCCGAAAGAGCCAACAATGGTATGGATGATTTCTGCTGCCACATATTTGTAATTCAGCATCAGCGCCACAGGTGTGCCCTGGGCCATAAACACCATCAAAAGAGCAATATAGCTTCCGGAATATGCCAGAAGCAGCGTAGTAGTGGTAGAGCCACAGGCTGCCCTGCCGACGGCAAAGCCAGAAGCGATGGCATCTCGTGGACTGATCTCGGGCTTCTTTTTGACTACTTCATAGACGGAGGAACAGATATCTACCGAAAGATCCATGACAGCACCGGAGGAACCGAGAAAAATAGAGGCTACGAAGATTTTGGTCAGATCCAGGTGCTGATAACCGGCATAGAGAAGACTTTCGCTGGATTCCATCACAGCGCCATGGATCTGGAAAAGATCCGTAAACAGATAGCCCAGAACCGCCGTGACCAGAATTCCCAGGGAAGCTCCGGAAACAGCAGCCAGGCAGCGTTTATCCAGACCGTAGATCAGACTCAGGATCAGACAGGTGAGAATAAGAACCAGAAACATGGCGACCCAGATGGGATTGTAGCCCTTGAGCATACAGGGAACCAGCACTTTCCAGATCAAAAGAATTGCATCTGCAAAAGACAGTACCGCACGTAACCCGGTGGCTCCTGCAAATAACAGCAGCAAAAGGATAAAAGCAGCGGCCAGTACCACTTCCTTATCGAGACGGTAATGATCCGTCATAAAAACAGTGGTGATCTGTCCCCGGGAATGGCTGACCACAACGAATGCCTTGTCACCGGCAGAAAAGATTTTATCCTCGGCCAGAGAACCATTCAATCGGTTAACTGCATCCGTTTCCACACCTTTAAACTGGCCGCCAAGAATTCGTACACGACATCTTTGCTCCCCGCTTCGAATCAGGCCCGTATCCACAACATCGCTTTCATCCGTGGAAAGTACCAGTGCAGAAACACGGTCAGCATTCTGGTAGGCCTGCGCACCCTCATATCCTGTGGGAAGAATGAGAAGAATCACAAACAATAGCATAGAAAACAGCACCGGAAGTACTGTCTTTCTGCTGCGAATAAAAATCATATGGTACAGGGTAGTCAAATGTTGCATGAAATCCTCCGAAAATAGTATTTATAGCTGTATTTTAGCGGTGCAGATACCGCGTATGGTTCGTGAAATAAAGTAAGCAGGTAAATGAACAGTATGATTAAAAACAATGATGTATATAACATTGACAATATTCAGATGACTAAATACTGGTGTGTACAACACAGACAAAATTGA
>JAEDOO010000033.1 GCA_016301965.1 Lachnospiraceae bacterium
TAACGAGCACGACTCCGAGACTACAGGCTCGGAGCGAGCGCAGTAGGAGCAAAAAATGCATATATATAGCGGGAACCTTCGAAATACGGCAGCCCCCGCCAAAGCCTCACTTTTCTTAGCTTTCTTTGATCTCCAGAATGTCCATCGGACAAGCCTTAGCACAGATACCGCAGGCAATACACTTGCTTGTCACTGTCTCATTGGGAACCATGACCTGCATCGGACATACCTCAGCACACTTTCCGCAGCCAGTACACAGCTTCTTGTTGATCATATACACACCCTTGGCATTCTGTGTAATTGCGCCAAATTCACAAGTACGTGCACATTTGCCGCACTGGATACAGGTATTTACCTTTACTGCGCCATTCTTTTCAACGATCTGAATACAGGATTTTCCCGGATCGTCCACTTTGTAGAATGCCTGAGAACAGGCGTTTACACAGGAAAGACATGCCATACAGGCGTCTTTGTTTTTTACCACCAGTTTCTTCATTTGTTTACCCTCCGCTTAGCGTAAATTCGTATATTCACAGAACTTTCTGTATGTTCTATTATATGCGCTGCCCCATGGGTTAGACAACTATAATAATTGTTAGTTCTGTATATTTTGTGTCATTTGCTCTTTTTCTCTCCTTGCAGCTTTAGATATTCCTCTATACCCGCACAAATGGCTGACGCAGCCTTTTCCTGATACTCTTTTGTCTGCAGCAGAGCTGCTTCTTCGGGATTGGATAAAAAACCACATTCGACAATAACCAGAGGCACAGATGTCTTTCTCAAAAGATAATAAGAGTTGTTTTCCTTACAAATCCTCGTATTTTCAGGATCAAGGTTTTGTACCACCTGTCTCTGCATAATCTCTGCAAATTGCTGTCCTTTTTCAGATCCGCTGTAATAAAACACCTGCGCCCCCTTTGCAGAAGCACTCTCGTAACTGTTCTGGTGAATACTGACTGCACACACGGCATGCGATCCATTGATTTTTTCACACCGAAGCTGCATATCTCTCTGCTTATTCTCTTCCGTTCCCATATTATGCAGCATTTCATCCTCTTCTCTGGTCATCAACACAGCAATTCCCATGCTCTTCAATTTTTTTTCCACCTGTTTCGCAATTGCCAGATTAATATCTTTCTCTTTACAGCCATCCCCCGCCACTTTCCCCGGATCACCACCTCCATGGCCGGCATCGATGACTACAGTATATTCTGTCAATCTGGCACTGGACGCAAGATGGGCCGTTTTACCGGAGAGCATATATACACTGATGAGCAAAAGTATGGCCATTGCGGCTTCTATCGTTCCTTTTTTCACGCAAAAAGATCCTGCCTGGCTTTTTCTAAATATATATGCCGGTCAGGATCTTTCATTTCCTTTTCTTATTCATTTATTCATTGAGAAACAGCTTTTCCATTTCTTCTTCTGTCAGCTCTTCTGCCTCATCCAGTGCATCTTCATTTTCCGCAGTGTCATAGCATTCCACATCTTCCTCTGTATGCCCGAAACACTCCAGATCTGTCATATCCCGCAGAGAATCCGGCATGGTTGCCACGATCCGGTGTACCTCTTTATAAGAAGACATAAACCTCTTCTGTGCCTGATTGATCAGCTCTACAATATCGTTCATTTCATCCTGCACAGCAATATATTTTTTCTTTCCGTCAGCCAGTTTCTCATTCACTTCTTTCTGGACCTGATCTACCCGGGCTTTTGCCTCCCGGTCCGCTTCTTCCCGCATCTGAGCAGCCTGCTGCTCAGCCGTTTTAAGCATCTCATCGCACTGCTTCTTCGCTCTTTCCATCATTTCGTCTGCCTGAATCTGCGCATTAAGGATCAGACTGCCGATTCTGTCATAATTATCCACATATTTCTGATACTTTTCTGTTACGTCCCGCTCCAGTTTCTCTTTCTGGGTCTCTTTCAGTTCCAGACGTTTCGTTAACTCCGCAATTTTCTCGTCTCTGGTCTTAATTTCTTTTTCCAGCCGGGATTTTTCCCGAAAGGCAGCATCCTTGATAGCTTCCACCTTCTGGGCCACATCGTCCTTATCGTAACCGCCCATTAATGTTGTCTTAAACATTTCATATTCCCCCATAGTTTTCCTCCTTATAAATACTGACCAATCACTGACCAGATAGTTTTATCCTCAAATCCGAGTTTCCAGAAAGCGCCTCCTGCCAACTGATAGGTATCGATCAGCTGCAGTTTCTCCGTAAGGGATTGCTCATCCTCCAGCCACATTTTCTGCAGGTTCTGCTCTGTATCCAGCTGAGCAACATTCTGTCCTGCCTCTGCATCCCAGTAAATTTCCATCTGTTTTTCTTTTGCATATGCATTGGCATCGCTCATGCTCAACGTCTGACATTCCAATGAACCATTTTCATAACTTTCAATCCACAGCCTTGTATAAAACGGCATGGCGCTGATCAGTCTGGATGCCGGCACTTCCTTCAATGTATCCTGAATCCCTGTTTCGACAAAAGAAAGCGAAGCATTGGATCCTGCCGTGTCACTTCCGGAAAAATGCTCATCATATCCCATCATGATCACATAATCGGCGACCTGCCCCTGTACCTTTCGATTGTAATAGGAAGAAAACATAGGTACAGGATCATCTATAGAAAATACCAGACCGTTTTTTCTGCAGGCAATAGATAATTCTCTGACAAGCTGTATATAATGCACTGCCTCATCCTGCTTGATGGATTCAAAATCCAGATTGATACCGTCCATACCGCAATCTTTCGCTGCTGTGATCAATTGACGAATCATGTTTTCTCTGGCTTCGGTACTGGACATAAATGCTTTGTCATCAATCTGATTTGTAAAATTATCAATCAGCCCCCACACTTCAAGTCCAGCTGCATGAGCCTGCTGCACATATTCCGCCGAGGCAAAAGAAGAGATATTTCCCTTTTCATCTGTCACAGAAAACCAGGTAGGAGAAATCACATTCATGGCTGTAGCTTGGTCTATACAGTCCGCCAAAGTGTCATTTCCACTGGCATCACTCATCTGATGCCACCCCAGGCAGATTTTATAATCTCTGGTGAGTGCAGTATACACGGGAGCGTTCTGAACAAAATCCAGTTCTCTGGCCTCCGTAAGTTCTTTATTCTGCGCATATCCCACATACCCTTCCGGAGACATAACACGGCTCCATTCCTCGCCTCTTTCCAGAAGATAGACTTTGTTGACTTTTTTGAGAACCTCTGCCTTTTCGGATTCTTCAGTTCGAATTTTAATACCGCCTTCTTTTTCTTCCGGCTTCACCGCATCAGCCACCGGCTGTGAAGGATCTGTAATAGCCACGATGGTTTTTGTATCTTCATGTTCTGCATCCAGATACAGGTTCATGATCTGCGGCAGATAATTGAGACTGACATACCAGCCATCGTCTCTGTGAAGCACTGCTGTATAAGCAGTATCCACATGCTGACCATCCTCGGTATCATAACCGGAAACACCCGGTGTAAAATACCATATCTCCTCTGCCCGGGCAATCATACCTCTATCGTTTGCTTCATCAATATACAATGGACTTCCCAGGACTTCTTCCGCTGCTTCCCAGGGCCAATAATAGTCGGCCTGTCCCTCCGGACGAATTGCATGTATCTCTGTCTGCTCACCATCAGCCAGAATAACCACCGCTTCATTCTCTGCAATGTCACCAAAATACCCGGTAACATCTGCATATTTATCCCCTATCAGCTGTTCCAGCGAACCCGTTGAAATACCAAAGATCAACAGTATTATGGCTGCGCAGAGTGCCAGAACAACCACCGTAAGTTTCTTTTTCATTTTTGAATATACCCCTTATATACTAAAAATCGACAAAAGTATTATAGCAATTTCCACAGCATTCGTCACCCATATTTGTTGTATTTCATAAAAATTTCACCCGGAAGATCCTGAAAGATCCTCCGGGCGGCAATATTACCTGTCTGACAGTATGTGTTGAAAATTGAGACGGCTGATCTTGCCACTGGCATCACACTCATAATCTCTCATATAGGAACCTTCCTCTGCAGTTGTGCATGCAGCAGCAATCTCTTTCGGGCTGGCCTGCCGCGCATTAAGCATCAGCTCGACCCCCTGCCTGCGATATGCTTTTAATTCATTGGTCAATTTCTTTTTAAATTTCTCTGTCATTTTTGTGATATACTTTTATTCCTCCCTGAATATATTAAGAATAAAAACCCATTAGGCCACAGAAACACTGTGCTATTGTAAAAAACATATAGTGGGGAAATTGCGGTGAGCACCGCAGAAATGAAGACAGGATTTATTGCCAAAAAGATAGTGTATACTCCTTTCCAGCACATTGCTCTGTAACAGAATTATAGACCTATCTTACCATAAAAGCAACTATATTTTTCTATTTTTTTAGTCATTTTATGAAATACTGTACAAAATCTAAAAAAATGGTGAACTTCTTTACATTCTAAGAGCATATGGTATATAATGAACCATAAACTACAGATAGTATACACAAAAGCACATTCCGTGCTTTTACCGGATTTTTTCCGGTAAGCTGACTACACGGTGAACAATCATAGAAGGATGTGATCATATGAAAATTGAGAGAATCAGCGATACTCAGATTCGCTGCACCCTTTCCCGTGAAGATCTGGCTAATCGCAACATCAACTTGAGCGAACTGGCTTATGCAACGGATAAAGCCAAAGAACTGTTTCGGGATATGATCCAGCAGGCAAATGATGAATTCGGATTTGATACCGAAAATCTTCCCCTGATGGTTGAAGCCATACCGATCATGCCGGACAGTATTGTACTGATCATTACCAAGGTAGAGGATCCGGAAGAACTGGATACCCGTTTTTCCCGTTTTTCTCCCGGCAGCGATACAACGCCCTCCCGCGCAGATCTTCTGGCACAAATGGCTGGGGCAGACGATATAATCGATCTATTTCGCAAGCTTTCCGAAGCTACAGCTGATAAAAAGCCGGCTTCACGTTCCAGTGCAGCCAAACCTCAGGCACCACAGACACCTCCGGTAGATCTTCTCAGAATCTTCGAATTTTATTCTCTGAACGATGCTATTCGTGCTGCCGGAGCCTTAAAAAACAGATTTCACGGTGATAACACACTGTACCGCTTTGGCAAGGATACCTGCTACCAGCTGGTACTCCATCAATCCGGGCAAAGTCCGGAGGAGTTTAATCAGATCTGCAACCAGCTATCTGAATATGCCCACGGTGAGGCTTTTACAGAAGCCAACGAAGCGTACTTTAAGGAGCATGCGCGCTGCATTATTCCGCAGAATGCTCTTGATAAACTGGCAGCTCTGGACAACTGACACAGACAAAAAGGAAGTCCTTAACGGACTTCCTTTTTAACACTTTTCGTGTATACTTACTGTGCAAGAAAATCATTGATCTGATCTACCAGCAGATCCGCGTCCAAACCATGAACCATGGCAGCTTCTTCCAGAGACTCTCCCTGAGAAGCCGGACAACCGATGCAATGCATCCCTGCTCTCATTAAAATAGCAATAATATTCGGATCCACCTCGATCAGTTCAGAAATGATCATATCTTTTGATACGGTTTTTGCCATCACCCAGTCCTCCTTTTCGTTTGTGCAACATTATAGCCAACCTGCAGCAATACCGCAAGACTTTCCCTATAATTTTATGTGTATTAGTCTAAACTAAGGTCTTGTTTTCTCTATCAATATAGTTTAGAATTGTCAATGAGCCGTGAATACGGAAACATACTTAGTTTAACCATTTAAGGAGGATACGAAAATGGCATATGTTATTTCTGACGAATGTGTAATGTGTGGTACATGCGAGGGTGAGTGCCCGGTTAGCGCTATCAGCGAAGGTGATGGCAAATACGTTATCGATGCTGATACATGTGTAGAATGCGGTACATGTGCAGCTGCCTGCCCGACAGAAGCAATCAAAGAAGCATAATCATTCTGTTGAGAATAGAAGAACGCTCAGACATTTGTCTGAGCGTTTTTCAGTTCATGGCTGTCAATGCCATTTTCCATGATCATTTTTATCCTGAATGGCAGCCGTCATCTTTCTCGATTCCTGCTGTCTTCGGATTGCCTCATCCAGTCTTCTATACCTGGCCTCACGGCTGCGGCTCAGCGAAATTTCTTTTACCAGCCGTTCAAGGATCACATAAAACTGCTGTTTTTTCTCTTCCTCCGTCATACGTTCCTTTTCTGCATCACAATCCTGTTTTTCTGTGGATGGTTTTTTCTGCGCCTTTTCCCTGTGTTCCGGATGCAGCTTTACATCCCGTATATCCTTTAATGATAATCCTTCTTTCTTCATCTTTTGTATGCTGCTGATCGCAGCAAATTCAGCCTCCGTATAACAGCGATGTCCCTTGGCATTTCTTGGTACGATCAGTAGTCCCTCTTCCTCCCAGTAGCGAAGTACATATGCCTCCACACCGCTTCTTTTGGCAGCTTCCGAAATGGAACAGCCTTTTTCTCCCATAGACATTCTCCTTTTTTTGCCTGTGTTGATCACGGACAGACCTTTGCCTTTTTTATTATACGTCCAGAGACAGTTCTGCCACAAGAAAAAGACGTCCAAACTTTCTGACATGTTTGGACGTCTTTTTACTTTATTCCCGTTCATACTCCGGAATCTGATCCTCAGAGACAGGATCTGCAAATTTTGTATACTCCGGTATCCACACCAGATTCACGGTACCCGTGGGACCGTTACGCTGTTTGGCAATATTGATCTCCGCTATGTTCTTTAATTCATTATCTGCATCACGGTTATAATAAGCATCACGATAGATGAACATAACTACATCCGCATCCTGCTCAATAGCTCCTGATTCACGCAGGTCGGAAAGCATAGGACGCTTATCGTCTCTCTTCTCTACGGCACGGCTAAGCTGTGACAAAGCGATCACAGGAATCTCCAATTCTCTTGCCAGTGTTTTTAAAGCCTGGGAAATTTCGGAAATCTCCTGCTGTTTGGAATCAGAATGTCGATCCGCCTCCATTTTCTGCAAATAGTCGATCATGACACAGTCCAAACGCTTCTCCAGCTTCAGCTTGCGGCACTTGGAACGCATCTCCGAAACAGAGATACCTGGTGTATCATCAATGATCAGCTTGGAACCGCCGATCTTGTCGGCTGTATACACCAGCTGTGCCCACTCTGTGTCACTCAGGTTACCGGTTCGGATATTCTGAGCGTCAATGTGGCCGTCACAGGCAAACAAACGATTGACCAGCTGTTCCTTCGACATTTCCAGACTGAAAATGCAAACATATTTATCGTCATGCAGCGCCATATGATTGGCAATATTGAGAACAAATGCTGTTTTTCCCATAGAAGGACGGGCTGCCACCAGAATAAAATCCGAGGGATGAAATCCCGCCGTCCGTCGATCCAGATCTCTGTACCCGCTGGAAAGACCGGTAATGTGATTGGAGCTTTTGGATGCAGCATCAATGGAATCCAAAGCATTCATAACAATCTCGCGGATGGGTGTAAATTCACCCTTATTTCCCCGCTGAAGAAGCTGAAACATTTTCTGTTCCGTCGTAGCCAGAATATCACTGACACTTTCCTGATCCATATAGCACGTATTGGCAATCTCTTCATTCAGCCGGATCATCCGCCGGAGCGTTGCCTTATCACTGACAATATTAGCATAATACTTCACGTTGGCAGATGTCGGGACCGCATTGACAAGTTCACTGATATATTCCACACTGCAAAGTTCCTCTGGAACACCATTCTCCCGCAGACGATTCTGCAAGGTCACCAGATCCACCGGCTGTCCCTCAGCATATAGCTCTGCCATAGCCGTAAACATGGCGCCGTACTGCTGCTGATAAAAATCTTCCCCGGTCAGTATATCCGTAGCCACCATGATGGCGTCACGGCTCATAAACATGGCACCCAACACAGACTGCTCGGCTTCCGTATTATGCGGCATGATCCTTTTGATGACGGCTTCTTCCAACCTTATCTTCCTCCTATGCTTCTTTCACCACGACCTTCAGAGAGGCTGTTACCTTCGGATGCAGTTTGATCGTTACATTTGCAGTCCCCAGTTCTTTGATGGGATTGTCCAGAGACATTTTTTTCTTATCAATATCGTAACCCAGCTGCACCTTTGCTGCCTCGGCAATCTCCTTTGTGGATACGGAGCCGAACAGCTTACCATTATCGCCGACTTTAATCGCTACTTCTACCTTCTTATCAGCCAGCTCCTTGGCAAACTCCTGCGCAGCTTTCAGATTCTCAGCAGCCACTTTATCTTCATGAGCCTTTTTCAGTTTCAGATCATTCAGATTCTTCGGTGTAGCTTCCAATCCAAGCTTTTTGGGAAACAGCATATTTCTTGCATAACCGTCACTGACATTGACGATCTGATCCTTTTTTCCTAAACTTTTTACATCCTGCAATAAAATAACTTTCATTATATTTCTCCTCCTTCGGTCATTTCTTTTAATGTCACTTTCAGCAGTTGTCTGGCCTCTTCAATACTTCGCCCTTTCAACTGGGCTCCGGCCACATTCAGATGACCGCCGCCGCCCAGACGCTCCATAATGATCTGCACATTGACTTCATCAATAGCCCTGGCGCTGATATAAATCGTATCTTTAAAAGGCGTCAGTACAAAGGATGCCTTTACCCCTTTGATATTTAGCATTTCGTTAGCGGCCTGTGCACCTACGATCGTCGGGCTCTCTATCCCCTCTGTAGGACACACTGTAATCGCGTAACAGTTATTATAGAGCTCCGTATTTGATATCGCCTGCCCCTTAGCCTGAAGATTTTTCATATCTTCCCTGAACATTTTGCGGATTCTTGTAATATCTGCACCATTTCTTCGGATAAATGCCGCCGCCTCAAAAGTCCGCACACCTGTCTTAGTCAGGAAATTATCCGTATCCACCATAATGCCTGCATATAAACTGTCCGCCTCAATATTGCGAATGTGAATAGCATCATCAAAATACTGCAGAATTTCCGCCACCATCTCACTCGTAGAAGATGCATACGGTTCAATATAGGAAAGTGCCGCATTCTGAATCACTTCACTGCCCTGTCGATGATGATCCAACACAACGATGGTCTCCACCATATACAGCAAATCTTCACATTCTGTATAACTTGGACGATTCGTATCCACTACCACCAGCATAGTGTTAACATTCACCAGCTCTCGGGCATCATGACTGGAAATAAACATATCGCTGCCATATTCTTTATCTTTCAGGAAAGCATCCATCAAAGGCCGAATCGCCGTTGTAGAATGATCCACAACAATATTGGCTTTCTTACCCAGTGTCTTTGCCGCCCGATAGATACCGATACCAGCTCCCAGTGCATCCACATCCGGCATAGCGTGTCCCATAATCAATATGCGATCCTTATGATTCATGATTTCACGCAGCGCGTGAGCCTTTACCCTGGCTTTCACGCGGGTGTTTTTTTCTGCATGCTGGGATTTTCCGCCATAAAAAGCCAGATCATCTCCACTTTTCACCACGACCTGATCACCACCCCGACCAAGAGCCAACTCAATGGCCACACGGGCATAGTCATTGTTCTGGATCAGCGTCGGTGCATTCTCACCCACACCAATGCTCAGAGTAACGGACATGTCGTTACCAATATTGACCGCCTTGACCTCTTCCAGAATATCAAACTTTTTCTGCTGCAGATTGTTAAGCGTCTTTTTCTGCATTACCACGAAAAATTTATCTTTTTCCAGCTTTTTGACAATGGCATCGTTCGATAGAAAATATTTATTGATACGTCTTTCAATCAGTGCAGTAAGCAGTGATCTTCGTACCTCATCCACACTTTCCATTGCTTCCTCATAATTATCGATATAGACAAGTCCTGTGACAAGCTTTTCTTCCTGATTCTTACGAATATAGCTGTTCAGTTCCGTAATATCCATAAGATATACGGCCAGCATACTGAACTGGCCGGGCTCAACTGCAATCATCTCTGAATCCTGTGTAAGCTCCTCCACAGAAACCGGTTTGATCTGCATACGATAATCTCTGCCATCTTTATTCACAAAAAAGTCCCGAACCTGCTCCGCCGAAGGAAATCGTTCCGGAATCACCTGCGGGAATATCGTAGTAATAGATTTATGGTAATCGCTTCCTTTGCCGATAATATCCATAAACTGCTTATTCATCCACAAAAATCTTCCTGAACGATCGATCAGCGCATAGGGAATCATCATATCCATCATGATATGCTTCTGCACCTGTCCGTAATTCGTAGCAAAAGAAATCATCTCTTCCACAAAACGTTTTTTTTGCGCATAAAAAACGATCCAGGCGATCAGCAGGTACACCAGATCCACAATCAGCGAAGCCAGCCCTGCCTGTTTATCTATACAGAATATACCGATGCTGCCAGCCACAAGCAAAACAAACAGATAAAATGGCCATCTGAGATACAGGTCCAGAAAACCCTTAAATCGAATACCTTTGTTCATACTGCCTCCATATTACCGCCGTTTTATACTTTCAAGTGCTCATAATGGATTTATTATATCATTGTCTGCCTAAATAAGCAACTTTACATATAAAAAGGGCATGCTGCCTAAAGCAGCATGCCCGTCACCTCAGCCTGTGTACAGATTATTCTGCAACGTACGGCATAATAGCTACGTGTCTTGCTTTCTTGATCTCAACAGTCAGAGCTCTCTGATGCTTAGCACAGTTACCTGTGATACGGCGCGGAAGAATTTTACCTCTCTCGGATACGTATCTTTTCAGCTTATTTACATCTTTGTAGCTGATCTCGTTGTTCTCTTTACCACAGAATACACAAACTTTTTTTCTTCTGTGACCGCCTCTTCTCTTCATCGGAGAATCCGGTCTATCGCTTTTATTGTAAGCCATTGTTCTTACCTCCATTATTTCATTGTCTAGTTGAACGGCAGCTCCTCTTCAATTCCATCCGGAATATTCATAAAGCCATCTGCACTCATCGGCTTGGGTGCGGATGTCTGAGCCGGTGCCTGTCCGTAATTGCTGCCTCCTGCATAAGCACTGCGACTGCTGTCGCTTGCGTTTTTGCTCTCAGCAAACTCCTGCTCTTCTACAACAACATCTGTCGTGTAGACTTTCTGTCCGTCACGGTTGGTATAGCTACCGGTCTGAATACGTCCGACAGCTACGATCTTGGTACCCTGATGCAGATATTTCTCTGCAAATTCAGCATTTCTTCCAAAGGCTACACAGCCGATAAAATCTGCGGTCTGCTCTCCGTCTCTGCGGAAACGTCTGTCCACGGCCAGCGTATATCTGGCAACTGCTGTGGCTGACTCTCCTGTGGAATAGCGGATATCAGGATCTCTGGTTAAACGGCCCATTAAAATAACTTTGTTCATATTGTCCTCCTTATGTGTATAAACACAATGCTAATCAACAGTTACGATATAAGCCTTTAATGGGTTCTTATTCGTTTTACTTAAGCCTCTTTCTTAACGATGAGATATCTTAATACGTTGTCCATGATACGAACGTGTCTTTCCAGTTCAGCCGGGCATGTTTCCGGAGCTTCGAACTGAATGAAATAATAGAAGCCCTCGTTCATTTTCTGAATTTCGTAAGCTAATTTCTTCTTACCCCATTCTTCAACTTCTGTCACGGTGCCTTCGTAGCGAGTGATGTATCCTTTCGCTTTCTCTACAACGGCTTCGCGAGCTTCGTCTTCAATTTTCGCATTCACAACCAAACATAATTCATATTTGCTCATGCTCATTACCTCCTTCTGGTCTCTGGCCCCCTGACTCACAGGGAACAAGGAATAAAATATATATCACAAGTTGAAATAATACCATAGCCCTGCGGAAAAAGCAAGAAATTTTTGACTTTTCATCTATATTTCTTCTTTTTTGATATGTTCCCGGCAATTCTTCTCCACCAGCTTTCTGGAAACCATGATCTGATGACCGCAGCCCTCGCATTTCAAACGAAAATCTGCGCCCACTCTGAGTATCTCCCAGTTAAAACTGCCGCAGGGATGTTTCTTTTTTAATTTCACCACATCTCCGACTTCAAATACCATCTGTTCACGCATCCTCCAATTTTCTTATATAACGATTACCGTCTGTTACCGCAATCTCCAATTCACTTATACAGCAACTGCCATCTGTTACTGCAGTTTCTGATTCGCTTATAGGGGGATTGCATTTTTCTTTATACGCTAACGAACTTGTATCTGTCCCAGTACCTGACCAATGGGTTCTTTGATCACCAGATCTGCATGTGCATCTCTGGATGTAGCTCCCTTATTGATCAATACTACCTTATCTCCCTGGAAATAATCGATCAAACCTGCTGCTGGATAAACCGCCAGGGATGTACCCCCAACGATCAGCACCTGAGCTTCTGAAATTGCCCGGACAGATGACTGTATCGTGCCGGAATCCAGACCTTCTTCATATAAGACCACATCCGGCTTAATCGTACCGCCACAGCTGCAGTGAGCCACACCGGAAGTCTTCATCAGATCCTCAGCGCTGTAAAATTTACCACATCTCATACAGTAATTCCGAAGTACAGAACCGTGAAGTTCATACACAGCTTTGCTTCCGGCCTTCTGATGCAGTCCATCAATATTCTGTGTCACCACTGCCTTTAATTTCCCGGCTGCTTCCAGCTCAGCCAGCTTTTTATGCGCTGCATTGGGCTCGGCATCCGTGATCAGCATCTTTTCACGGTAAAATCGGTAGAATTCCTCCGGTTTTCTCATAAAAAATGTATGGCTCAGGATGGTTTCCGGCGGATAGTCATATTTCTGATTATATAACCCGTCTACACTTCGAAAATCCGGAATACCGCTTTCTGTGGACACTCCGGCTCCGCCGAAAAATACAATATTATTGTGTTCATCAATGATCTTCTGCAACTGTTCTACGGCTGTCATAACGGACTCCTTTCTCCGGCAAATGCACTTTTCTGATAGTATACCACATTTTGGCAGAACCGCCAATGAAAGCGGCTGTTTTCGATTGAGTCTTTTGGGGGAATGATGTATAGTATTTTCATGAGTTTGCAAATCGTATCTGTGAATGTACTGAACAGATACAAAATCGGTATAAAGAAGGAAATCATATGAAAGACATGCTGTCACATGAAATACAGGCACACGCAGATGAGCTTATCGGGTTGCGGCGCCGATTCCACAGCTGTCCCGAAACAGCATGGGAAGAATTTTCAACCACACAAATGATCTGTGAATATCTGAAACCTCTGGGCTATGTTCTGTCACAGCTTCCTGTTAAAGGACACGATACAGGACTGTTGGCCACACTATGCTGCGGTCAGGGCCCAGTGCTTACTTTCCGATTCGATATTGACGGACTCCCTGTTCAGGAAAGCGACTCCTGCTCACATTTTCCGGTGCAGGAAGGATTTCTTTCCAAAAATCCCGGCTGTATGCATGCCTGTGGTCATGACGGACATATAGCAATCGGACTCATAACAGCAAAACTTTTGCATCAGAATCGGAATCAGCTCCATGGAACCCTGCAGCTTTTGTTCCAGCCTGCGGAAGAAGGATGCCGGGGCGCACAGCCCATTGCTGAAAGCGGGCTGCTAAATACAACGGATATCTTTCTCTCCGGTCACATCGTTCCCGCTGCCCAGTACCCGCAGATCACCGGGGATTTCATGGTCACGGATGGCTCATATGCCACCACAAAACTCGATGTCACCTATTACGGAAAAGCTGCCCATGCAGCCCATCCTGAAGATGGCCGTTCTGTAATGCCCGGTACAGGCTGCCTGCTGACTCGATTATATGCTCTCATGGATGCCAAAAATGAAGACACTGTTCTTAATGTAGGGACACTGTCTGCCGGCACCAGCAGAAATATTCTGGCGGATCAGGCACACATGGAAATCGAAGTCAGGGGAAAAACTACGGAAAAGAATATGAAACTGACAGAAGCAGTGCTTACAATCATTCAGGATATAGCCCAGGCCTATGGTCTGCAAAAGGATGTAAAAATCGTCGGCAGTGCTCCTTCTCTGAAAAGCACGCAAAGTCTTACAGAAGAGCTGTATCATCTTTTTTCAGATGCATCTCTCCCTGTACAGTCTTCTTCTTTGAAGACCACTGCCTTTATGGCCAGCGAAGATGCGGCACATCTGATGGAAGCGGTAAAATGCCACGGCGGTCAGGCCGCCTATCTTCTGTTTCCCGTCCACACCAGCGCGCTGCTGCACCAGCCGGATTATACATTTGATGAAGCAGTGCTTTCTAAAGCTGTAGAGGTCTATTGCCGCACTGCTCTGCATTTTTTAGCAAAAGATAAGACACTTTCTGATCAGTAACGAAGCTGAATGCCCTGACCTTCGATCCAGTCTTCCAGATCATCTCTGGCATCTTCTGCCCAGGTCTCGGCTTTCTCTTTCGGCTTGTCTTCCTTTTGAAATTCCTCAGTGTCGGCATAAAATTTGTCCGACTGCTCCAGTTTATTGTAGTTGTACTTGTATTCGTCGCTCATAGACTGTACCTCCTGTGGAATTATGATATCTGTTCGATTTTTTTACAGTTACGTTTATTCTAGCAAAAATAAAAAGCGTGGGCAATAGCCTGCGTGTAAAACGAAGGAAAGGAAAGTTATGACACCACAAATACTCTTATATAATATTACAAACGAGGAACAGAAAAAGAAAATCAAAGCGCTGATACTTCGTCTGAAAATACGGGCACGGATCGTAGAGAAGGATAGATATGTTGATCCGATCGGTCGTCTGGCGGGTATGGATATTGATCTGGTAGAGGATTCTTCTGACAGAAGCACCTCGGAAATGACAGAAAGAGATATGACTGATTTTTCTGATGAGATGCTGATTTTCTGTTTTCTTCCGGATGGGCTTTTAAA
>JAEDOO010000184.1 GCA_016301965.1 Lachnospiraceae bacterium
TCCATCACAGCTACACCACAGCTCTCCAACCGCAGCACATCACCATCCAGTCCTGCCAGTCCATTTGTCAGCAACACATCCTCCACCGCAGCATCCAGCTTAAGCTCCGTAACCGCTTCACCAAAGTTTGCCGCAATCAGCACTGTCTTTTCGTCTGTCTTTCTGTAATAAGCCATGATCTTGCCCGCTTCCGCAAAAGCCGGAGCAAATTTGCCGTAAGCAAAGACTTCTCTATATGCCGGATCTTTGCGAAGCGCGATCAGGCGGCGATAATACTGCAGCACGGAATCGGGATCCATCTCCTGCTGTCCGGCATTGATCTTTGTATAATTCTCATTGACCTTCAGCCAGGGTGTACCTGTAGTAAAGCCCGCATTATCCTCATCGCTCCACTGCATGGGTGTTCTGGCATTATCACGGCTCATGGCGGCACAGACTTTCATTGCCTGATCATCCGACAAACCGGCTGCCTTAGCCACCTTATACTGATCCTTGGTACTGATATCGTCAAATTCATCGATACTGTTCCACACCGCATTCATCATGCCAAGCTCCTGTCCCTGATAAATAAAGGGAATACCTCTGAGCAGAATATTGACAGTTCCCAGCATCTTTGCGCCTGCCGGATTCTGGGCATATACAGGAAGGAATCGTGAAACGCCCCTTGGCTCGTCGTGATTTTCGATGATATTTGCTTCCAGCCCTACTTCCTGCACCTCTAACTGAGAGTTGACAATAGCCTCTCTCCAGGCTTCAAAGGTAATTTCCGGCGCGTCGTACCAGCCGTGAGCTCCATCACTGAGACAATGGGCGGAAAAATCAAAGATCGTAGAGAAATGTCCGTTCTCTCCGATAAATTCGCCCAACTCATCTTTGCGCATGTTGAAGACCTCGCCTACTGTGAAGGCATCACTTCTGGCAAAGGTGTGCTGTTTCAGATCTTCCAGAAGCTCACCAACACCCTCTACATTTTCCACCATACGCCAGCAGGCTGCCATACCATCCGGTCCGTCCGGCTCGAAGTTGGGGAATCTAACATCTTTTTTAATATTGATGATAGCGTCGATGCGAAATCCGGCCACACCTTTATCCAGCCACCAGTTGATCATATCGTACAGCTTCTGTCGAAGCACCGGATTTTCCCAGTTCAGATCCGGCTGCTCTTTGGCAAACATATGGAAATAATACAGATCTGTGCCCTGCACTGGCTCCCAGCAGCTGCCGCCAAAGTAAGAACGGTAATTGCTGGGCGGATTCCCGTTCTTTCCCGGGCGGAAATAGAAATAATCCGCATATTCCCCGTAAGGATCTTTCAATGCTTTCTGAAACCACTCGTGCTTGTCCGAGCAGTGATTGATGACCAGATCCATGATGATGCGGATATCTCTTTTCTTCGCCTCCGCCAGCAGTTCATCAAAATCCTCCATAGTACCAAACTGTTCAGCTATAGCGTAATAATCCGCTATATCATATCCCTGATCCACAAAAGGTGAGCTGTATACTGGAGACAGCCACACCATATCGATACCCAGCGTTTTCAGATAATCCAGCTTGGAAATCACACCTCTCAAATCACCGATACCGTCACCATTGGTATCGCAGAAGCTTTTCGGATAGATCTGATACGCCACCTTGTCATGCCACCATTTTTTCTCCATTTATGTACGTCCTCCTGTTGAGTTCTGTTTCTGATTGCTTTATACTGACATTATATAGGTAAATGTGCCCGAAATCTTTCTGTATTCTGGCTTTTTATAACACAATCCTGCCCTATAGCAGAAGGAATAGAACTGTTCAGAACAGACCGAATCACTTACACTGAAGCCGTAAGAACATGATTCAGGTGTAAGCCCCCATCGGCTCAGCTGATTGTCATGGTATGCGAATGATATCTGTGAAGATACTGATCAGATACGAAGGAGGATTAAATGAAACTGTTAAAAACACTGGCACTGGAGCAAAAAGAAGATGCCCGCCATGGTAAGGCTTTATTCCCTCTGCAAAAATACATTACCCGGCTGGATCAAGACCATCCCGTAGTCACCACACACTGGCATGACGAAGCAGAGTTTACCCTTATAAAAGAAGGTTCCGCCGAATACCAGATTGATCTGGAAGGCCATCCTGTAAACCCCGGCGATCTGTTGTTTATCCAGCCACGGCTTCTGCATACCATTGCCCTGAACAGCACAGAACAATTTCAGCAGAACCTGTTTCAGCCGGAATATTTTCAGTCGGAAACCTATGTCTTCCATCTGAATTATCTGGGAGCCAACGCCACAGATATCTGCGCTACCCGCTATCTTTTACCTTTGATGAACGAGGAATATACGCTGCCCTGTCATATTTCTCCCGATCACCCGGCCTATGCTTCACTGAAAACTGTATTTTCTCAGATCAGCAGATTGTACGAAGAAACACCTCCGGGATATGAGCTGGCCATCAAAAGCTGTCTGTTACAGGCAGTTTTTCTCCTGCTTCCCTATGGCGTCTCCGGAAAAAATCAGGACACGGACAGTGCTTCAGAAAAGTTGAAAACCGTACTGGACTATATCCATCTTCATTATGCAGAAGCGCTTTCAATCAAAGAACTGGCCGCCCAGTGCTATTTCAGCGAGTATTATTTCATGCGTTTTTTTAAAAAGCATATGCATATGACCGTCATCGATTATCTGAACAACCTGCGCATGGAAAAAGCTGTGGAACTCTTTGAACAGGGGCACACCTCTATTATAGAAGTCTCCATGTCCGTGGGATTCCACAGCCTCTCGTATTTTCATAAAGTGTTTCGAGAAAAATTCTCTATGACTCCAAAGCAGTTTTTGCAGCAATTATAATAATCATAATCAGGCATCGATTTCAGGCTTTTTCCCTTTTTTCGATGCCATTTTATCATGAATCGTTCGATAGTGACATCGAGTTTGCCTGTTTCGTTCATTTCCGATGTATTCATTCTCACAAACCCTCATGGCCAGACATCGACATCATACTTTTCGCTTCTTTTCGATGC